>USDN01000012.1 GCA_900553515.1 uncultured Blautia sp.
CCGGCTTCTGGATCATTTTTCCTTCCTTCAGAGAAAGCTCTCTCGGAGCCGTCATCTGTCCAAAATATTTCTGTCCTTTCGGAACAAATTTTGAGGTGCTCCATGCCTGCATCCAGGCAATCATAATCCGACGGCCATCCGGCGCTTTCATGGTCTGAGGTGCATAAAAATCAATTCCACTGTCAATGGGAAGAACATCTTCCCGGGTAAACTGATGGGTTTCCTTATCGTAGGTTCCTGGAATATAAATGGTTCCATGCCCTACATGGAATTTCAGTCCGTCCGGCATCATTTCCATGGGGCTTGCCACAAGGATCTGTTTGCCGTCCAGTTCAAAGAAATCCGGACACTCCCACATCCAGCCCAGCTTTTTATCACTTCTGTCAATGACGCTGCAGAATTCCCAGTGGAACCCGTCCTTACTCTGAAACAGAAGAATGGCGCTGTTTCCGTCTTCTGTGGCATTTGACGCAACTGCATAAAAAGTTCCGTCTTCTTCCTGCCATATCTTAGGATCACGGAAGTCTATCTTACTTCCGCCTTCCGGAACAACTTCTGTTGTAATAACAGGATTCTGTTCGTATTTCTCATATTCTGTTCCATCGCCGACTGCCATGCACTGTGTCTGATAATCCTTCTGACTTCCGTCCTCTTCCGTCACTCTCCCCACACCTGTATACATGAGCAGATGACGGCCGTCCGGAAGTTCCAGAGCGCTTCCTGAAAAACATCCTGCATTGTCATAATCCTGATCCGGAGCCATGACAACAGGTCTGCGCTCCCAGCGGATCAGATCTTTACTTACCACATGCCCCCAGTGCATAGGACCCCATTCGTTGGAATAAGGATGATACTGATAGAACAAATGATATTCCCCTTTATAAAAGGAAAATCCATTGGGGTCATTGATCCATCCTGTGCCTCCTGTTATATGATAAAGAGGTCGTTCTTCCGGACTGATATCCTTCATGTGATCTTCTTCAAACTGTCTTGCACGCTGTAATAATTCACTTGTCATATCAGCATCCCGCCTTTCATTTTTATTTTCAGATCGTGTACTTCCGATCAGCCCTTAATTCCGGAAGATGCAATACCTTCCACATAATACTTCTGCATGAAGATGAACATAATAATCATCGGAATTGCAGAAACAACCAGAGCTGCCATGATCGCACTGTAATGTACCGGCTGAGTTCCGAAGAAAGACTGAACTGCAAGCTGGATAGTACGTTTGTCTTCACCTGTCATAACAAGGAACGGCCACATAAAGTCATTCCAGTGTGCTACGAAGTCAAGGATAAACACAGTTGCATAAACGGTTTTGGAAATCGGCATTACAATCTTGAAGAAGGTTCCTGCCGGGCTGCTTCCATCAATTGCCGCTGCTTCGATCAGATCGTCCGGTACATCACAGAAGAACTGTCGGAACATATAGATGGAGAAACATTTTGCCACAAAGGGAATTACCAGTGCCGCCATGGTGTTGACCCATCCAAGCTGGGACATTTCTATGTAAAGAGGCAGCATGATCGCTTCCATAGGAAGTACCATCAGCGCAATCACAAGATTCAGAATCGCACCTTTTCCCTTAAATTCAAATTTTGCCAGCGCATATCCGCACATGGAGTTTACCAGCAGATCCAAGACCAGGATCAGTCCGATATAAAGCAGCGTATTCTTAAATACCAGAGGCATATTTAATCTGGAAAATACTTCTGCATAATTGGCAAGAGATGCCTGTGTAGGCAAAAATGTCATCAGTGAGTCCATGTTTGCAAAAATCTTTGCCTCCGGTTTCAGTGAAGCGGAGACCATCCAGATCAGAGGTGAGACAAAGATAATGCCGATCACGATATTTCCAAAGTAAAACATAAATTTTCCGAATTTTGCAGAAAATTTCATAGATTTCGTCATAATCCTTTTCCCCTTTCTTAATCTGTAGCAGCTGTAACTTTCTTCATAGCCATGGACATTGTTACAACAATCACAAAGAATACAGCTGCAATAGAGCAGGCATATCCAAAGTTACCCTTCTGGAAGCCCTGTGTGTAAATATAGTAAACCAGTGTTTTTGTAGAGTTTTTCGGTCCGCCCTGAGTCATGATGTATGGCTGGGTGAACAGCTTCATTGCCTGGATCATGGTGATCATGATAACGTACTTGATCGTTCCTTTCAGTCCCGGAATGGTAATATACAAAAACTGTTTGAATTTATTGGCGCCGTCAACAGAAGCAGCCTCATACTGGTCTTTCGGAATTCCCTGAAGACCTGCCAGGAAGATCATCATCTGATATCCTGCGCCCTGCCATGCGGACATGAAAATAATGGAGTTCATTGCCGTATCCGCATCGCTGAGGAACTTAATCGGATCCATACCAAGCGAAGTAAGGATAGAGTTGATAAGACCTGTATTCGGATTTGCATTGTAAAGTACGGTCCACAGAACAGAAATAACAACCATAGAAGTAAGCTGTGGACTGAAGTACATGGTTCTGAATATGGAAACACCGCGGAATTTCTTGGAAACAAGAAGCGCAAGTCCCAGAGCCAGCGCACACTGGAACGGAACAACGAGTACGGTAAAGTAAACGGTATTTTTCAGTGCGATCCAGAAATTCTTATCACTGAACAGTTTCTGATAGTTTTCCAGACCAATAAATTTCATTGCATCCGGTCTCATGATCTGATATTTAAACCCGGAAAAATACACGGTGTAGATCATAGGGACTACCAGAAATGCGATCAGAAGAATCACCGCCGGGGCAACAAACGCATATGCCGTAATCCGTTCGTCACGCTTCCGGCCTGAAAGTTTCTTTGTATTTGCCATTTTCCTTCCTCCTTTTCCCTGTAATAAAAAACTGACAGAGAAACCCTGCTCCCGGTGGATCTTCGATATATTGTCGAAAGGATGCCGCCGGGAGCAGATGTTAATGATTCTCAGACAGTAATCTCTCAGCTTTTATTCTGCGTAATAAGTTTCATAATCCTCTGTAAAGGTTTCTGCTACTGTATCAAGCTCAGACTGGATATAATCCTCATCCACCTCTTCGTTACTGGATGCATCAGAGAAGATATTTGTCATAGCTTCTGCATAAGCAGATGAGAAGGTTGCATAGGAAGGTGTTCTCGGACGGGGAACTGCTGTGTTCTCAAGCTGCTCTTTGAAAAGGGCGCGAGGTCCTTCTGCATAATCTGCCATTGCTTCTGTATCATAAGCAGAAACACGGGTTGCCGGTTTTGCAATTGCTGCTGCGTAGCTTGCTACATTGTCTGTGTTCATCAGCCAGGAAAGGAACTGACCTGCTGCGTCTACGTTCTCGCAGTCCTTGCTCACTGCTGCTGACCAGTCTCCGCACGGAGAAACTGCTTCTTTTGTGTCATCGTTTACAGGATAATAAGTTACTCCCCAGTCAAACTCAGCGCTTTCTTCCAGAAGAGATACATCCCAGGAACCACCGATCATTGTTGCACATGCGCCGTTCAGGAATTCGTCCTGGATCGGCTCGATGTTTGCATATCCTTTTGCGATCATATCTGCCAGGAAAGATGTTGTCTTTACAGCTTCTTCGCTGTTTACATATCCGTCAGCCTCTTTTCCGTCTTCGCTGATGTAATCCTTGCCTGCGGAAAGATACATTGGCTCAAGTGCATAAGGAAGTCCCTCGCCGTGGTCCATGATGATATGTGCTCCAACATACTCATCTGTTGTACATTTCTCTGCGATCTCAGCAAACTCAGACCAGGTGACCGGATTCTCCACAGTTCTGGAATCCAGATCCTCTACATCCACGCCGCAATCCTTCAGATAATCTTTATTATAATAAAGAGCTACGGAAGACTCTGTTGCGCCGATGGCATACAGCTTTCCATCATATGTGTTCTGAGCGATGGCAGAATCAACAAAATCAGCTTTATCTTCCTCTGTAAAGTAGTCGTCAAGCGGAACTGTAATTCCGTTTGCCGCATAATAAGATACCTGCGGTCCGTCTACAAAGAAGATATCCGGAAGGTCATTGGATGTCTGTGCTGTTGCGATCTTATTATCATAAGCATAGGAATCGGAACGGTCGATCGCTTCACGCTTTACCTGGATATCCGGATTTGCCTCATTCCATTCTGCAATTTTCTCCTCCCACCAGGTTTCGATCGCCTGCTTATCTGCAGGACTCCAGATTGTCAGTTCTGCTTTTTCATCAGCCATTACCGGTACTGTGGTAACACCTGCGGAAAGAACCATTGCTGCTGCCATTGCCATGCTAATCGCTTTCTTCATTTTTCTCTTCCTCCTTAATATTTAAATGCGTATCTTTTTGTTTTTCCCTGCGCGCTGTGGAATAACGTGGAAGCCGTTCCATATTTTTCATTTTTTAATTCCTCTGAGAAGTATCTCTTGAGGAATGTCTGTGGAAGCCGTTCCATATTGTGATTATATCATAATCCTTCACGGGGTCTTTGTCAATAGAAATCCCTTAAAAACCGTCCTCCCCTATCACTTTCGTCTGTTTTTACAATTTACATTATATTTTTTTGTATCTATTGCACAATTTCCATTGTCAGCATTTTAACAATATTATGTTGTTTTCGTCTGCGCCTGGTTTCAGGAATCTTCCATAAAAAAAATGGAGATATCTCCCTTTATTATCAGATATCTCCAGATATAATTCTTTATATCAGAATATTCCATTTAATTCTACAGGATATGTGGTTCGTCCCTGATGAAATTTCACTGCAATAATCTGTTTTTGTGGAACGCGTTCCTTACCTTCTATTAAGCTAATTACTGTATCTGTACAGGTATTTGCCAGAAACTTAACATTCTGGTCGATACAGGTAACCTCCGGATAACAAAGCCTGGTAATGTCCATTCCATCATAAGTTACAACCTTCAGATCTTCCGGCACCCTTTTTCCGGCTTTCATGGCAAGATGCATATAACACAGAGCCGGCTGATCAGCAGCAAAAACTCCATCGATCCCGTCACATTTCCGAATTGCCGATTCCGCAGCCTCCCAATAGGACTGATGATCAAATTTGTTCCATTCCATCATCAGATCCACCACCTCGATTCCATGTTCAGCCAGAATAGACTCAAAAATCGCATGTCTGTTATTGGCAGCTACATTGGGAGCCACTCCGGTGATATGAAGGACCTTCCTGCATTTATTCTTGATCATGACCTCCGCTGCCAGCGTACCTCCATAAATATGGTCTGATCCTACCATGGGAATCTCAGGTCCAAAATCCTGATCCAGAGAAACAATGGTATGTTTTCTCTTTCGGTATTCCTCCACATGAAGGGTATGGGAGCCTGTAATAATCCCATCTACCATATTCCTATCCAGCATATTCAGGTAATCCAGCTCCCGGTTGCTGCTTCCGATGGTGTTGCAGATCATTGCCTTATATCCTTTATTATAAAGTGAAATCTCCATCTCTCTTGCAAAAGAAGAAAAAAACGGATGATCCAGGTCCGGCACAAGAACACCTATGATTCCTGTCCTGTTTTTAAAAAGATTACGCGCCAGCTCGTTGGGCGTATATTGCAGTTCCTGGATTGCCTGCTCGATCTTCTTTCTTGTGTCCTCTGCAACATAACCGCTGCCGTTTATTACTCTTGACACAGTGCCCACTCCCACACCGGCCTTCTGCGCCACGTCTCTGATACTTGCCATACTTTACTTCCTTATAAATATAAATCTTAATTACTACATATCCAAAATAAAAAATATCCTTTTATTCCATAACTCTGTGCTGATATACAGCACCCTTTTTATAATTACTGATTATAGCATACCAAAAATTTCTTTACAATCTGCCCTTTGTCTGAAAAGCAGAGTGTTTTTCGTTATTTTGATGGAACGGGTTCCGTTCATACTTTAAAATATTTTTTTAATCCTGAATCCTTTTCTGTTTTCACTGCGTTATAATATATGAACGGGAAATAATACCGGAGATGATCTTCCATATTCATCCGGCAAAAACACAGAAAGGGGCTGATCATATTTCACAGGAAGAATATTTGAAATATCTTTTGGAGCAGTATCAGAATCTGATCTACTCCATCTGCCTGAAATCAGTGGGAAACCCTTTCGATGCGGAAGATCTGACCCAGGAAGTATTTTTATCTGCTTACAAAAACCTGTCCCGTTTTGATGGTACTTACGAAAAAGCATGGCTCAGTAAAATTGCAGTGCGGAAGTGCCTGGATTTTCTGAAGGCAGCCGGGCGGCGCAGTATTCCTACGGAAGATGTCTATTTTTCCCAGATTCCGGATACATCCTCCACACCGGAGGCCGTGTATCTGAAAACGGACTCAGACCAACAGGTATATGCTTTGTGTCAGCAGCTTAAGAGCCCCTACAAAGAAGTTGCTGTTTCACATTTTTGTATGCAGCTGTCTGTAGCCGAAATCGCCCGGCGGACTCAGAAAAATCCAAAGACTGTCCAGACACAGCTTTACCGCGCAAAGACCATGCTGAAAAAGCTTCTGGTTCCACCAGGAAATATAAAAGAAAGGAGCAGTTGATATGCATATTCAAAACAAAACTCTGGAAAATTTTTCAGATAATGATAAAATAGATACAGACGAAATGATTGCTTTTCTGGAACATCTGGAGCAGTGTGATTTCTGTTTAGAACAGATGATCCAGGAAGAAAGCAAAGCTTCAAAAACCGCTGCCCCTGATTATCTTTCCGAACAGATTCTGCAGAGAGCTTCGGCTCCTGATATCCAGACTGCACGGATCGTACACAATACCTCCCGGAAAATGCAGCTGTTCTACTATGGACTTCGTACAGCTACCGGAGTGATCGCAGCGCTTTTCCTTCTGTTCACAATACAACGGATAGATTTCCGTTCGCTCCGTACCTTTTCTTATTCAAAAGCTCAGGAGTATTCTGCAGATACACAGCCAGAACATCCTTCTGCAAACATCTCCCGCTTTACAAAACATATGAACTCGGGATTTTCCCAAAAATTCAATGCAGGTTTTGATTATATCGAGGACTTTTCAAATAAATTATTTAACGGAGGATTTTCAAAATGACAAAACAAAAAAAAGGATTTTTACTTTTTATCTGCTCGCTGATTCCAGGCGCCGGTGAGCTGTATATGGGTTTCCGTAAACAGGGGCTCAGCATCATGCTGCTGTTCTGGGGTTGTATTTTCTTTTCCGGCTATTCCGGAATCGGTTTTTTTGTTATGTTTCTGCCTATTTTATGGGCTTACAGCTTCTTTAACGTGCACAATCTGAAATCTCTGTCAGAAGAAGATTTTTATTCAGTAGAAGACGCCTACATTCTCCATATGGATCAATTTATTGACAATACAGATCATTTTGTACGGAAATACAAAAAGATCATTGCCATACTGCTGATCATCTTCGGTGTTTCTATCCTCTGGGATAATGTAACGGATCTGATCCGCTGGATCCTGCCTGAATATGTAGTAAGCTTTTTCAGCCATATCTTTTATACCCTTCCGTCCATTATCATTGCAATTGTCATTATTGCCGGCGGAGTCCATCTGCTGAAAACTAAAAAACTGGAACTTGATGATGAGAGTGAAAAGGCGGCAGCGGAAAAGAAAGAAGAGGAACACTACTGGGAACCATACCGTCCCTATCAGCAGACGGTTACCCCTGAGACAGAAGTAAGTGTATCTGACCAAATAGACACTGCTCCAGAGCAAAATGCTGCTCCTTCCGAAACAGATACCGTGTCATCTGCCGAGAATACCAAAAACGAAGAATAAAAATATATTTGTCTAAAAAGGCAGGAGCCATAGCATTCTACTACGGTTCCTGCCTTTTTCTTTTCATCTGACTGCAAACAGCAGCCAAACAGATATTTACAATTCTTTTGTAACCCGAAGTCTTGTCATGGCTCTTGCCAGCGCCAGCTGGCTCATCCGGTATTCCTGGATACTCTGCTTCTGCCTGAGCTGTTCCTCCGCACGCTCTTTTGCCTCCTGTGCTCTCCGCACGTCGATCTCTTCCGGGCGTTCCACTGTCAGGCAGAAGATTTTCCCACGATTGTTTATCATTTCTACAAACCCTGAGCTTACCGCTACGGCAACCTTATTTCCCTCGTCGTCTTCATAACGCATTTCACCTGGGACAATGGCTGCGATCAGGTTGGCATGATGAGCCAGAAATGCCTTTTCTCCATCTTCGACCGGTACGGTCAGTGATCTGGCTCTTCCGGAAAAAAACAGCTTATTACTGGCATAGATTTCCAGACCAAACGTACTTTCCATAAGCTCCTCTCCTTACTGCTCAATGGTTTTGGCTTTTTCAATCACTTCATCAATGGTACCCACATTAAAGAACGCATTCTCTGGATACTGATCCATTTCTCCGTCCACGATCATGCGAAATCCACGGATTGTCTCCTTCAGCGGCACATATTTACCGGGGATACCGGTAAAGTTCTCTGCCACATGGAAGGGCTGGGACAAAAATCTCTGGATTTTTCTTGCACGGTATACAGTATTTTTATCCTCGTCAGACAATTCCTCCATACCCAGAATTGCAATAATATCCTGCAGTTCTTTATATTTCTGAAGAATCTCCTGTACCCGGCGGGCAACATCATAATGTTCCTGACCAACCACATCTGCCTCCAGGATACGAGAAGTAGATTCCAGCGGATCCACTGCAGGATAAATTCCCTGCTCCACAATTTT
This sequence comes from uncultured Blautia sp., assembly GCA_900553515.1. Taxonomy (GTDB): domain Bacteria; phylum Bacillota; class Clostridia; order Lachnospirales; family Lachnospiraceae; genus Blautia_A. Next base: position 8,691 of record USDN01000012.1, read on the forward strand.
TCTGGAAAGAACTGTTGTCGCATCCAGGTGGGCAAAGGTTGTTGCCGGCGCCGGGTCTGTCAGGTCATCAGCCGGCACATAAACTGCCTGTACAGAAGTTACGGAACCTGATCTGGTGGATGCAATACGTTCCTGAAGCTCTCCCATTTCCGTTGCAAGCGTAGGCTGATATCCTACAGCGGAGGGCATACGTCCCAGAAGAGCTGAAACTTCAGAGCCTGCCTGTACAAAACGAAAAATATTATCAATAAAAAGAAGAACATCTCTGTGTTCTGTATCACGGAAATATTCCGCCATGGTAAGACCTGTCTCAGCAACACGCATACGAGATCCCGGCGGCTCATTCATCTGTCCGAACACCAGGGCTGTTTTTTCCAGTACTCCTGATTCCTTCATCTCTGACCAGAGATCATTTCCTTCTCTGGAACGCTCTCCTACCCCTGTAAAAATAGAATAGCCTCCATGCTCAGTAGCAATATTCTGAATCAGTTCCTGAATCAGCACAGTTTTGCCTACACCGGCGCCGCCGAACAGACCAATCTTACCACCTTTTGCATAAGGAGCCAGAAGGTCGATGACTTTAATTCCCGTCTCCAGAATCTCTACTGCAGGACTCTGATCCTCAAATCCCGGGGGGTCTCTGTGGATTTCCCAGTGTTCCTGATTTTCCAGGGAATCTCCACCGTCTACCGTCTCTCCCAGAACATTAAAAAGTCTGCCCAGTGTACACTCTCCTACCGGAACCTGAATCCCGCTTCCGGTAGCGATCACTTCTCTGTCTCTCTGAAGTCCCTCGCTGGCACTGAGCATAATACACCGTACCTCACGGTTTCCCAGATGCTGAGAAACTTCCATAATACATTTCTTTCCATTATTCTCTACTTCCAGGGCTTCTCTGATATCCGGAAGCTCCCCGTTTTCAAAAACAACATCTACAACAGGTCCCATAACCTGTCTGATCTTACCTTTATTCATCCTAGTCACTTCCTTTTCTGGGCCTTTGCACCACTGATCACCTCTGTGATCTCCTGTGTGATGGCTGCCTGCCGCGCCCGGTTATACTGTATGGAAAGCTCCTGCAGCATTTTTTTTGCACTGTCGGTAGATGCCTGCATGGCAGTCATTCTTGCATTATTCTCACTGGCATAAGCTTCTACCAGACATCCATAGATTACGCCGGTCAGATAATTAGGGATCATCGTATCCAGTACCACATCTGCCGAGGGATACATTTCAATTTCTTCCTGAGGAGCCTGCACAGGAATCTGGAAAGGAGAAAAGCTTGTTTTTTTTAGAGGGAGAAGCTGCATATCCACAGCTTCCATTACCGCAGCGTTCTGCATCTGTGTATAAATAATATGTACCTCATCCAGCTCCCGTTCCAGAAACGCTCTTACGATCTCCTCACTGATCAGCCTTGCCCTGTGCATGGTAGGCTTCTGTACTGTATAGCGAAAACTGCCGTCTACATCTGCATTCTTTTTCTCATAATACTGACGCCCTGTCATTCCCAGCACATACAGACGGTGATAACCAGGTGTTTTTTCCATAAATTTATCTGTCAGTTTGGTGATATTATGATTGTAGGCTCCTGCCATTCCTTTATCTCCGGTGACCACAATGATTCCTGTTTTTCTCTCCCGGGTGGGCACCAGATGGCGGACGCTGAAAAACGGATGCTGGATATCCGGAACGTGCCGCAGAATTCTGGCTATTGCCCCCTGCATGTTATAAAAGTAAGGTTCCGTGTCTTCCAGTATCTTTTTGGCTTTTTTCATTTTGGAAGAGGAGATCATATACATGGCATTGGTGATCTTCATGGTATCCTGGACACTTTTTATTCTGCTTTGGATTTCTCTTGCATTTGCCATAAATTCCTCCTGCTGTCTCTATTCTGCAGCCTGACGGGTTCTGAATTCCTCCGCCACCTGAAGGATTTTTTCTCCAAGCTGGTCAGAAAGAAGCTTTGTCTCGTCAATTTCTCTTCCAATCTCAGGATAAGCGTTGTCAAAATATTCCAGAAGCTCCTTCTGATAAGCTTTCAGCTTTCGTGTTTCCACATGGACAAGCGCCTTATGGGTGGCTGTCCACAAAGTGATCACCTGCTCATGAAGCTTCATCGGACTGCACAGAGGCTGCTTCAGAAGCTCCATCAGACAGCTTCCATAACGCAGCTGCGCTTTGGTAGCCTCGTCAAGATCGGAGCTGAACTGGGTAAACACTTCCATTTCTCTGTACTGTGCCAGATCGATACGGATACTTCCCGATGCTTTTTTCATGGCTTTTGCCTGTGCCGCACCGCCTACACGGGAAACAGAAAGTCCTACGTTAACTGCAGGCCGCATACCGGAAAAGAACAGGTCACTTTCCAGAAAGATCTGTCCGTCGGTAATGGAGATCACATTTGTCGGAATATATGCAGACACATCTCCTGCCTGAGTCTCAATAATGGGGAGCGCAGTGATCGAACCGCCGCCTTCTTTGTCACTTAAACGACTGGAGCGCTCCAGAAGTCTGGAATGAAGATAAAATACATCTCCCGGATATGCTTCACGTCCCGGAGAACGTTCCAGAAGCAGAGACAGAGCCCGATACGCCACTGCATGTTTGGAAAGATCGTCATAAACGATCAGAACGTCTCTGCCCCTGTACATAAAATATTCAGCCAGAGCAGTCCCTGCATAAGGCACAATATACTGAAGCGGAGCACAATCGCTGGCTGTGGAAGAAAATACCGTCGTATATTCCATAGCGCCATGCTTTTCCAGGGTGGAGACAACTTTTGCCACTGTAGAAGCTTTCTGCCCGATAGCTACATAAATGCAGATCACATCCTTGCCCTTCTGATTCAGGATCGTATCAATGGCAAGAGAGGTTTTTCCGGTCTGTCTGTCACCGATGATCAGCTCTCTCTGTCCCCGTCCAATGGGAAACATGGAATCAATGGACAGGATTCCGGTCTCCATAGGTACTGTAACGGATTTACGGTCAATGATGCCCGGAGCCGGATATTCTACCGGTCGATATTCCTCTTCCCGGATTTCTCCTTTCCCGTCCACCGGAGCCCCCAGGGCATTTACAATTCTTCCAATAAATCCCTCTCCTACCGGGATTCCTGCCTGTCTCCCTGTTCTGGTGACTCTGGTTCCTTCCCGTATACCGGAATCACTGCCAAAAAGGATACATCCCATACTGTTGGAACGGATATCCTGTACCATACCTTTCAGACCGTTTTCAAAAACCACGACTTCTCCGTACATGGCATGGTCGATCCCGTAGACTACCGCAATTCCGTCTCCCACGGAAATGACAGTGCCTGTCTCCTGGTTCTGGCTGATTTCATCGTAATTCTCAATTTCTTCTTTTAAAATTGAAATAATCTCATCTGGATTAATCGCACTCAAATGATTCACCTCCGTGTAAGCTTCTGATGAAGCCTGCAGTAACGTCCTCTCAGACTCCAGTCAAATTCTCTTCCGCCTGCTCTTAGTATAAATCCACCGATCAGGCTTTTATCTTCTGTTATCCGGATCTCTGCCGTTTTCATCTGAAACTCTCTGCACAGAAAATTCCGGATTCCTTCCAGCTGCTCTTTCTCTGGCGGTGTGACACAGAGCATTTCTGCCTCCAGGATCTTTTTGTCTCTCAGACACATGCTTCTGTAAGCTTCAAAAATTTCTTTCCAGGCTCCCATCTTTCTGTGTCGGCAGACTACCTTCAAAAAAGAGCGTATCTCCCTGGGAAAGATCCTGTCAATGATATCCTCCGTCGCTTCAAAAGCGATCAGAGGATTTTCCAGACAGCTAACCAGTTCCGGATTTTCCTGCATCAGTCTTTTGGATTCCTTTACTGCTTCTTCCGGAACAGAAAGCTCATACAAAACCTTTGCGTAATTAACAGCTGCTGTTGTCATGGGGATCACCTGCTTTTTTTATAAATTGATCATACATGGCAAGATCCTGCGCGGCTCCGGCATGTTCATCCAGGATTCTGGAAGCTGCCTCCATAGCCAGCCTGCCAACCTCTCCCTGCATCTGTTTCATTGCCATCTCCCGCTCGGCAGAGATATCTTCCCTGGCCTTTGCCAGCATCCTGTCAGCCTCAGCCCTTGCCGCCTGTGCAGTCTGCTCGGCCTGAGCTTTTGCCTCCAGCTTTGCTTTCTCAACGATCCGGCAGGAATCCTCCTTGGCGGATTTCAGGGCATTTTCATATTTTTTCTGAAGCTCATTCGCCCTGTCTTCTGTCTTTTTTGCCTCTTCCAGCTGCTGATCCAGCATCTGCTGTCTCTGATCCATAACATGGATCACCGGGCCAAACAGAAACTTCTTCATCAGAAGATAAAGAACCAGCAGATTAATGATGGTAAAAACAAGATTCATATTGATCTGAATCATCGTCTGTACCTGCCTTTCTCTTTATGTAGTGATCGATCAGCCAAGCATTACTACGATCAGAAGTCCTACAACAAAACCAAAAATCGCAGTACCTTCTGCCAGCGCACAGCCAAGAAGAAGGTTTTTGCTTATCTTGCTCTCTGCCTCAGGCTGTCTTGCGATTGCCTCTACTGCCTTGGATGTTGCAAGACCGATACCGATACCTGCTCCAATACCTGTTAATGCTGCGATACCTGCTCCAATAGCGATCAAACTTGTCATAATGTTTTTCCTCCTGATTCATAATGAATATCATATTTTTCAAAATCAAAGGCCAGTCAGCCTGAGTCAGTCCATGGTCTCACTCATGAACATGGATGTCAAAAAAACAAAAATATAGGCCTGTATAAAACCATCAAAAAAATCAAAATACAGGCTGAAGGGAATCGGCAGAATTGCCGGGCACACAAATTCCACAAGTGCCATTACCACAAAGCCGCCAAGAATGTTGCCGAAAAGTCGGAAACAAAGTGCGGTGGGGCGGATAAAAACCTCCATGATGTTCATAGGAAGCATCACCGGGATCGGATCCAGAAAGCTCTTAAAAAATCCTTTCAGACCCTTTTTATAAATACCGCAATACTCAATGAGAAACATGCTCATCAATGCCAGAGCCAAAGTAACGTTCAGATCCTTGGTAGGCGGTTTCACCCCAAAAATCCCCGATACATTGGAAACTCCCAGAAAAATAATGACGGTCATCATATAGGGGATATAACGGTCGCCTTCTTCTCCCAGGATTCCCCGAAAGAATTTCCGCAGAGCATCAATCCCTGCTTCCAGAAGAAGCTGTTTCTTTCCCGGATTCATGATTTTAAGATTCCTGGTAAGGACCAGAGACAGGACTACCAGGACTGCCATGATCACCCAGGTGACAACTACAGATTCAAATACCGGAATGCCCTTTCCTATCGGAATCGTAAACACCGTCCGACAGTTCAGTTCTTCTTTTAATACTTCTGTTAAACTGTTCGTTTCACTCCCTCCTTCTTGTTTGTCTGACCGGTAAGACCAATTTTCGTTTTTTTTATTTTACTCTTTTGTTTTCTAAAGTCAATATTTTTCTTCACTATTTTGCACAAAAAAAGGACGATATTTTTATGCAAATCGTCCAATCCTGTTTCGTGACCGTCTATAAATCAACATATAGGTCAATATCTGTATTTTATATTTTCAGAGATACTTCTCCATAACACAGCAATGTTTCTGTTCCGTCTTCCTCCCGTATTTTTAAACGTCCATCCTGACAGATTTCCAGAGCATCGGCAAAGCGTGTCTGCTGGCCGTCCAGAATCTGTATCCTGTGTCCCGGCACCAGATTATGCTGAATATATTCCGGCGGCATCTTAAGCTCCTGTGTTTCCTTCAGAAGACTGTTAATAACAGCTGCCGCAAGCCAGTTTCTGTTTATCCCTTCTGCCTCCTCACGGTTTTTATACAAAGCCCCGGCTATACCATCCAGCTCCGGCGGAAAACCATTTTCCGGCTCATAAAGATTCAATCCAATGCCAACAACTGCAAACTGGATCTCTCCACTTTCAAAATCCGTTACCGCTTCCGTCAGGATACCGCAGACTTTCTTTCCATGATAATAAAGATCATTAACCCATTTGATATCAAGAGAAATCCCTGTAACCTCCTTCACTGCTTTATGAACAGCAGCCGCTGCCTGTGCAGTCAGGATCAGATTTTCTCTGAGGCTGCCCTTTGGCTCCAGGATCACGCTCAGATAAAGTCCGCTATCCTTAGGAGAATAAAATCCTCTTCCCTTCCTGCCTCTTCCGGAATTCTGCTCCTGAGCCAGAACTGCACTGCCATGGTGTGCCTTTCCTGATACTGCCGCTTCCTTGGCTGCACGGTTAGTAGAATCAACCTCCGGGCATACCTGCAGATAAACCTCCTGTTTATTTAAAAGAGGGCGTATTCCCTCCTCTGCAAGTAAATTACTGTTTTCAGAAAGCATATAACCTCTGTTGGATCCGGCTTCGATCTCATATCCTTCTTCGCGAAGTGATCTTACCGCTTTCCATACTGCTGCCCGTGTACAGGAAAGCTCTTCCGCTATCCGTTCTCCTGATAAGATCTTTCCTTTATTTTGTTCCAGAAGTTCTAAAAGTCTGGATCTTACTGTTTTTTTTGCTGCCATCTTTGTCCTCATATCCTTCCAGCGCCTGTTTTAAAAACGCGGTATATTCTCTGCGGGTCTTTTCCGGTGAAAGGATCTTTACACCATTTCCAAAACCTGCCAGCCAGCCAAAAAACTGCCGCCCTGCACAGACAGGCCCCTGAAATGTAAAGTGTCCTTCATCGGAATGAAGAAGCACCGCCTCCTGTCCGAAATAATCCATCACTTCACCTATCAACGAATTCTCAAATTCCAGTTTCAGTAAAATGTCTTTTCTTCCGGACATTCCAAATTTTCCTATAGAAAACTTTCCCAGATCAAAGTCCCGAAAAATTGCCGCACCGTTACGGCTTTCTTTTTCCAGCTTCACATCCATTATCCTGTCCACCCGATAATGTCTGGCAATACCGCTGATCTCATCTATTCCCAGAAGATAATAGCTGTCATTATCCCATATCATTTTCCAAGGGCTTACCCGATATCTCCCACCTTTTTTTTCCGCACATAGTTTTTTTGCAAGGGTCCATTCATAATATTGAAAACTGATCTGACAGTTGGCTGCAACTGCATCATAAATTCTTTCTACATTCATGTAGATCTCTTCATTCGGTGTCTTGATACCAGTTTCTTTCCATATCTGATTCTGCAGTTTCCTGCTTTCCGGGTCACTTGCAAGCTTTTCCAGCTTTTTCACAAGCTTCTGTGTCTGTTCCCTGGTGATAAGATGTGAAGACTGCACTGCATCCATCAGAAATTTCAGTTCCGATAATTCAAAAGCACGGTCTTCCAGATAATATCCCGCTCCGTCGACTCTCCTGTTCCCTATTTTTAATCCAAAATACCGAAGTGCTTCTATATCATCATAAATAGTCTTCCGTTCTGCCCTGATTCCCCAGGAACGCAAAATTGACACAATTTCTCTTACAGATATCGCATGCTCTCTGTCGGTTCTTTCCCAAAATATTTTCATAATATATAAAATTTTCAGTTTCTGATTAAATGATCTGGGCATAAACACCTTCCTATTTATCTGTCAGTCCGGCAACAACGCCAAAGTATACTACTGCAAAAGAAAGGATCAGCGTGATCCTGTCTGCAGAATGAAAATCAATATGAAAAAGCATAGCTCCCATTATCATAAGCTCCAGAGTTAATACCACTCCCAGGATCAGTGCCATTGTTCCGGAAAGCTTCTTCTTTCCCTGCTTTCTGGACCTTTCCTCGCCGTATCCTCTGTCTTCAAATGCTATGACCTTTCTGTCCGCTCTCTGTTCACACTGCATCTGATATCCCTCCTGTTTTAAAGAACATATTTTCTGAACACATTTTCTGAACATTTCTTTCTGTCAAAAATGATTATATCACAAACTATGTCCAATAGAACGGGACGAACTGTTTTTTTCGAATATTTGTTCGCGAATGTTTGTTCGATTTTAATAAAAAAAGATATAGTTTTGTTTTTAACCTGGTATTACGATCTTCTCTGTCTGGTACTTTCCATTCTCTACCGTCATAACCGCCATGGTGATCTCCTGATCAAATCTCCGTCTTCCGCAGCTTCCCGGATTCAGCCACAGCCTTCCATCAATATCCTGTTCCAGATATTTATGCGTATGACCAAAAACCACCACCTGTACTGTCCCCAGATCCCAGGATACGTCTTTCTTATTATGAGTCATAAAAAACTCTACGCCTTCTATTGTAAACCGAAGGGTTTTCGCAAGTCCCTCTGCCCATTCCTTATCATTATTTCCTCTTACAGCATAAATAGATGCCAATGGACGCAGCTGATCCAGAATTTCCGGTCTGTTAATATCTCCTCCATGAAAAATACAGTCACAGGTTTTCAGAATCTCCATGACCTCCGGTCTCAGAAGTCCATGGGTATCAGAAATAATCCCTATTTTTTTTGCCATTTACTTTTCCTCCCTTTTCAGCAGCTCATCAGGCGTTATCGTATATATTTTTCTATCTGGTCAGAAACCACGCGGCTGCGGAAACTTCCAGAACCAGAATTACCGGAATACCCAGATAAAACTTTGGTTTTTTGGTTTTATGGTGAAATACTTTCATTCCCAGAAGAGCTCCCAGACTTCCGCCTATGACAGCCAGTGTCAGAAGAGTTTTTTCCGGGATCCGCCACTGGTTTCGAACAGCTCTTTTTTTGTCTGCTCCATATACACAGAATGCAGTAAAGTTAATCGCTGCAAGATAAAGAAAAATCATTCCGTACATGATTCTCCATCCTCTCCAAAAAATCGGAACACCTTTCCCCAGTATGTTTCAAGGATATCATCCGGACCGTTAAAAATCTCATGTCTGGTTCCCGGCATTTTTACGACAATACAGGAAGTCTTCCCATACAGATTGATCTTGTCTGCAAAAATATCCTGGGCTTTATTTGACACCAGATGATCTGTTTCCGCCTGAAAAAGCAATACCGGAGCCGCAATCTCCTTCCAGGCATGCTGCTGAAGATAACGGTTCATTTTGGCAGCACTGTACACCCAGCCATAGGACGGGGACCAGGTCTGATATGCAAGGTTTTCCATTCGTATCTGTTTATATCGATCAAATCTTGGTTCTGACAGACCAGAGCTTGTCTCAAACTTTTCTGTCCCGTCATAAGGCTTTTGTCCTGCCGCATAATCCATTGCTTTTCCTGTCCGGCAGGCAGCCCTGGCAATCCTCACCGCCGCCGGATAGGGTACGCTTCCCGTCAGCGGCCGGATCATAGGCGAAGAAAGAATGACTTTCCTGTACATATAAGGATCCCTTGCAGCGGCGATCGCTGCCACTGCCCCACCCATAGAATGTGCAAACAGATACAGCGGAAGGTTTCTATGAGCCTTACGAATCAGTCTGGATACCCGCAAAAAATCACGGCTGTATCTGCTCCAGTGATCTACGTGTACCAGAGAGGGATCTTCCGTAAACCGATAACTCAGTCCATGTCCGCAGTGTTCTGGTATATAAACATGATATCCTTCCCTTAAAAAATAAAAAATAATCTCCTGATACTTTCTGGCCGATTCTGAAAATCCATGACTGATCACCACAACTCCCTGGGGGCTGTCTGCCAGATAACGCTTCACATGGATCCTTTTTTCTTTCTCTTTTCCCTGAATGCAGGGAATCCAGGTATCTCTGCACCTCGCTGACAGATAAGGAAGAACTGTCGTACGCATTTTTTCTGTATACTCGTTTTCATGGATAATTTCTTTATATTTCTCACTGTCCTGCATTTTTCTGCCTCCTCTGTGCTGCCAGTAGTTTATGTTACTGGTTACTGTTCACTCCGTTCACAGCAGTCAAAAATCTCAGTCTTTACTTATTCTCCCTGCCTCTGTATACTAATTGTACAATACCAATTTTTACAGGAGGACCTTATGTTCCGTTTATGGGGAAAATTATGGAAAGATAACCGGCTGATAAAAGATACTGTAATCTGTGATGATTCAAAAGATTCCAGGACACACAAAATATTCCGTGGTCTGGAAGAGATCTGTTATGAATTTGACCTGGAAAATCCTATCTGGCTTGACAATGTCATTTCTGACTTTAAACGTCATTCCAGAGCAAGATTTTACCAGGACAGTTTTATTGAGCAGATCGCCTTCGACTATCTGGAAATCCAGGTCATAGAAGAAGACTGATCACTTTATTTTTTTATTTGTAATAGACAGGTAATCTTTGTCTTCAGCTTTTCTGCGGGGTACAAAAAGAGAGACAACACTCTTTTTCCCCCTGCCTCTGGCATAGAAAAATCCAATTACGGAAAATACCACAGCGCCGATAAAATTTACAAAGAGGTCTTTCATGGTGTCGTAAAGGCCAATGTCAAGATAACCGCCCAGACCCAGAAGTTCCTTTGTTCCATCTGAATGAACCACCATCGCATCTGCAATATCCCGTATCACTACCGGATGATTTGCTCCGGCAGGATCCAGCATTACGCTGCTTACTGTATGCAGGATCATATCTTTCTGCATATCAAATTTCAGGAAATAATCCATAGAAAATTCGAAAAATTCCCACAGTACGCCAATTGTCATAGAAAAGCAAAATGCCAGAAGTGCCAGAAAAAACGGTGACAGATCAAAAGTCAGGTTTTCATTGTCATTTAAAAGAAGTACCATAGAAAAACCTACTGCTGCACACAAAAACCCATTAAGGGTATGCAGGATCGTGTCCCATCCCGGGATCGCAATATAAAATGCATTGATCTCTCCCAGAATTTCTGCCGCAAAAATAAAGCATAAAATAGAAATTTCCAGTCCTATGGGAATCTCTATCCTGAGTTTCACCTGAAGCCAGCTTGGGATATACAGAAGCAGCAAAGTCAAAACACTAAGAAAAAAACTTTCATAGTTATGAAGAAATACCTGACGGATCATACATACCAGAACCATGATCCGAAGAATAGAGAATACGATAAAAGTACTTCTGTGTTCTCTCAGTTCCATATCTATCGCTTTTCGAAGGGCTTTTAACCGGCGCTTTTTTTCTCTTCTTTTATCATTCATGTTCCATTTCCTCCTATATTACATGATCCACTTTCTGATAAATGGAATCTTTCTGACAATATACACCATTCCCCAACTGATCAAAAAGATCAGCAGCATTACAACAGGAACTGCCAGAATGGTATTTTTCATCATCATACTGTCAATTCCATTTCTGTAAAGAATATCACGCACAAAGGCATGGATCAGATAAATGCCAAAAGTACATCCGCCAAGACTGCAGATCACCCTCTCCATTTTCTCACTCCACTTTATCTTTGACACCTGCTCTTTAAAAAACAAAAAGACTGCCATACTCCATATGCACGCAAAAAGTGTATAATTTTCATAAAATGCCTGAGTCGCTTTCCCTGTCATCAAAGATTCTTTCCGACAAAGCCATATTCCTGCAAGTATCAGCACAGGACCCAGTATGCAGACTGTTTTTTCCAGTTTCTTTGGAAGACCATATTCATAAAGATAATGTCCCAGCACAAAATATCCTGCATATCCTGTGACCAGTTCCGGATGCACTGTATTCATCAAAGCCTGAACATGATCTTTCCATGGAAGATCAAAACGTCCGGCAGTATAAGTAAAGATCTGAAATACCAGAAACAGAAGAATCATATACTGGGACCACTGTTTTCCTCTGGAACTGTTTACAATTTCCCAGATAAGAGGAGTAATGATCAAAAGTCCGATCAGCATAGGAAGATACCATAGATGGAAATACGGCTTGCTCACATATACCAGCATCTTTTTAAAAAACTCCATACTGCCGATCTTTGGTCCTCCGCTGGCAGCAATCCGGTAAAATCCATAAAACAACTGCCAGAATAAGTACGCAGAAGCTACCGGAAGGATATTCCGCAGCCATAGTTTTTTCAGATCCCATGTTCTTTTACTGCTGAGATAGAGACTGCCGCTGATCATAATAAAACAGGCTACGGCAAACCGATTGATCCCATGATAAAAATTGGACACCTGCCATACTGTACTGTCCACCGGCATATCCCGGAAATGCTGTGATCCCGCATGGATCCCAAGAACTCCTATACAAGCCGCAATACGAAGAAGCTCTATCCACACAATCCGTTTTTTATCCATATCAATAAACCCTGTTCCTGTCCTCTCCGGCCAGAAAAGCCTGTATGTTCTTAACCACTTCATCCCTGCACCGGAATCTTGTTTCCACCGGCGCCCAGGCCATATGCGGAGTGATCAGAAGTTTTTTGCTGTCCTGGATCCGAATCAGAGGATTATCCTCTGCCATAGGTTCTTTTTCCAGCACATCAAGTCCGGCTCCGGCAATCATCCCATCTGTAAGCGCCCTGTAAAGAGCCTCCTGATCCACAACAGGTCCACGGGCAACATTGATCAGAACTGCTGTTTTTTTCATCTGTTCAAAGGCTTTCATATCCATCAGACCCTGGGTCTTTTCATTTAAAGGTGCGTGAACAGACAAAATATCTGATTCTCTTAAAAGAGTTTCAAAATCTACCTGTTTCCTGTTTTCCGAAAGCTGATATGTTCCACCGGTTGCAGAATAGCAGATCACTCTGCATCCAAAGGCTTCTGCTATATCAGCCACCTTTCTGCCGATAGCGCCCATTCCGATAATTCCCCAGGTCTTTCCGTTAAGCTCATAAAAATTCTCTCTGAAATAAGAAAAACCTCCGCTTTTTGTGTATTCACCGGACTTTACATAATCATCATAAAAGCGCAGCTTTTCCCATACATAAAACAGCATGGCAAAGGTATGCTGTGCTACCGCATCTGTAGAATAGCCAGCCACATTGCAGGCACGGACGCCCCGTTTTTTCAGATAATCTCCATCCAGGTTATTGATCCCGGTAGCCGTAAGACATATCAGCTTCAGATTCTCCGCATTTTTCAATGTTGCTTCACACATAGGAAGCTTGTTAGCCACAATAATATCTGCATCTCTGACTCTTTCCGGCATTTCTTCCGGTGATGTGGAAGGATAAATTTTTACTTCCCCGAGAGGAAAAAAAGGGGTGAAGACCATGTCTTCACCCAGATTATTTGCTTCAAGAAGAACAATTTTCATTATTTTGCTCATGAATCTCTCCTATTAATGATTACTGATAAATACTCTGACATGATTCAGACTCAGTATAACAAAAACTCTCTGATTCTACAAGAAGCATCTCCCAACAAACGCAATTTACCAGGAGGTTTCATTAATTCATAAATTCCCTGATGATCTCCCTCATGATCTCCTCTTCTTCTGGACTGAGCATTTTACTGAAATGGCTTCCGGTTGCTGCTGTCTGCCTGATACTGGCAGTGATCTTCTCTACCATCTCTTCCTGAAGAACAGGATCCATCCTCTCCGGAACAGACACAGGTTCTGCCTTTCTTGCAGAAGCAGTTTCCTCTCTCCGGGCTCTGGCCTGAAGGATATAATCTGCCAGAGAGTTCATCACAAGTTCCTCTCTGTAAGTAAAATCCAATGCCTGGCGCAAAAGGAGCAAAAGTATCGGAACTGCTGTCCCGATATAAAGATACTGGAGCGAAAGTCCCTCCTGCAGTTCCAGTCTGGTAGCAAAAAACAATGCCAGTCCCAGACAGACAGAAGACATCAGTGACGGCAGCCACACCAGAAGATTCATCCGATTCATCAGTTTATCTCTTGTCTTCCAGAGGTTCAGCCATTTTTCCTTCAGATTCATCACTGCTTTTGTTTTTCCCATAGCTCTTCGGTAAGTAAGGTGTACGGCAAGCATTCCGACTGCTCCTGCCACTCCTGATACAGTCATGACATAGAGCAGAAGCTGCAGCTCCATGATTCGTTCCAGCATGATCTCCTCCTTGATCTTCAGATTTCTTATATCTCACATTCTACACCTTACGGTCTCAGGAGGAAACAAAAATCGTTCGTCAAATTCTCCCAGGAAACTACCATTCCTCAAGAGCCTTTACTACCTCTTCAAATTTCATGAAATGAGAAGCTTTTACAAGAACTGTATCACCTTTCTGTACATATTCTGTCAAATGTTCCAGAAGTTCTTCACGGTTTTTTACATAAATCACAGAAAATCCCGGATCTGCCTTGCGGGCAGCTTCTGCCATATGATAAGAAAGCTCTCCCACACAGATACAGCAGTCAATTCCACAGGAAGCTGCATGTGCCCCCACCTCTTCATGAAGGCGGATCTCGTTCTCACCAAGCTCTCCCATATCCCCCAGGATCGCCACTCTGCGTCCGGCTCCGTCGTGAAGCACGTCCAGAGAAGCTTTCATGGACATAGGGTTGGCATTATAGCAGTCATCCACGATCAGAAGCTTATCTGTCTCAATCATCTTAAAACGTCCGCTGATGGCTTCCAGGCTTTCTATCCCTTGTTTGATCTCTTCCACAGTAAGATTGTAGATCCGTCCCACTGCAGAAGCTGCAAGGGCATTATATACCATATGTATCCCCGGCATAGGAACCAGAACAAAAAAACTTTCTTCTCCCAGATGGATCCTGCAGGAAACACCTTTCAGACCTTTGCTCTCGATCTCATCTGCATATACGTCACAGTCCCCCTCCAGACCAAAAAACACCGGACGGATCCCTTTATATCCTTTTACCGTGGACAACTTGTCATCATCCCCGTTCAGGACGATATTTCCACCCTCTCTCAGAGAATCAAAAATCTCTGTTTTTGCCTTAAGCACTCCATCTCTGTCTCCCAGATTTTCCAGATGGCATGTTCCGATATTAGTGATCACACAGGTTTCCGGTTTTGCAATTTTAGCCAGTCTGGTCATCTCACCGAAATCACTGATCCCCATTTCAAGAACTGCGATCTCATCCTCATCCCGGAGGCGGAACACCGTAAGAGGAAGACCAAGTTCATTGTTAAAATTCCCCTGGGTTTTCAAAGTACGGTATTTTTCTTTCAGCACAGAGGCAATTACCTCTTTTGTACTTGTTTTTCCAACACTTCCTGTAATTCCCACAACAGGAATCTGAAGCTGTTCCAGATAAAATTCCGCAATATCCTTTACCGCCTGCAGAGAAGAGTTCACCTGGATATAAGGATATTCTGCTTCCTCAAGCTCTCTCTCTGAAAGGGTGGCCAGACAGCCCTTCTCCATAACATCCGGGATAAACTTATGGGCATCCACACGTTCTCCCACGATGGGAACAAATAATCCGCCTTTTTCTGCCTTACGGCTGTCTGTGGTAATGGAAGACACTTCCTGATCCAGAATTTCCTCCGGACCATGGAAGATTCCGCTGCATACCCTTGTTATATTTCTTAATGTAAGATTTTTCATCATGCGTTTTCCTGCTTTCCCAAAGATTCTCTGAATATTCCGGGAATCCTTACTGATATTTTTTCTCAGAAACACGAATCAGTTCTTCACAAAGTGTAGGATAATCCATTCCGAGAACTGCCGCCTCCTGAGGGATCAGACTGGTAGGTGTCATTCCCGGAAGCGTATTTGCCTCCAGACAGTAGATCCTTTCATCCTCAGTTACAATAAAATCAAGTCTTGCATAGCTTTCAAGCCCAAGAGCACGATATCCTTTGACTGCGTTTTCCTGAAGACGTCTGGTAAGTTCTTCGGAAATCGGAGCAGGACATGTTTCCTTTACTGCTCCCGGTTTATATTTATTTTCATAATCATAAAAGCCTTCGCAGGGAACGATCTGGACTACCGGGTATGCCTTGCCGTCTACAACCGCAACTGTATATTCTGTACCCTGGATATATTCCTCTACCACAACTTCCTCTTCATAAGAAAAAGCAGCATCCAGTGCTTCTGCATATTCTTTCTGGTCATGCACGATATATACACCGATACTGGAGCCGCCGCAGCAGGTCTTTACCACCACCGGGAAAGAAAGTCCCTCTGCAAGCCGGTCATTCCGTTCCTGTCTTTTCATGGTGATGCCGCCCGGAACCGGAACATCATACATCTGGAACATCCATTTTGTGACACCCTTGTCCATAGCCATGGCGCTGCTTAAATAGCCGGTGCCTGTATATTTGATTCCCAGAAGGTCAAATGCCGCCTGCACTCTTCCGTCTTCTCCATTGGCTCCGTGAAGGCCCAAAAATACAAAATCTGCTTTTTTACACAGTTCCAGTACATTCGGTCCGAAAAATTCTCTTCTTTCTTTTTTAAGAGTCTCAATATCTTTATTAAAACTTCTGATATAATCCGCAGCGGCCTCTACATCATATGTCTCAGGAAAAGGCTCCTGCCAGTTTACGTTCTCTATACCGCAGAAAACATCAATAAGCACTGCCTCATGCCCCTTTGCCCTTAACCCATTACATATTCCTGTTCCGGAAACAATGGAAACATCTCTTTCCGTGCTTGTTCCGCCTGCTAATACAACAATCCTCATAAAGTTTCTCCCTCTTCAATGCAAAAACTGCTGCAAAGAACCTTACGGCATCTCTGCAGCATCTATTTTTTATTTATAAATCACTATGGGCATCCCTGATTTTACGCATCGATACACTTCTGACGCCCTGTCTCCCGGAACTTCAATATATCCGGCTGAAACTGACCATATCCCTGAGCTCTCTCCGGAATTTTCCCCTGATCCAAAATCTGTCAGTACTTCTCCGGCCAGAATTTCTCCGGTCCAGCCTCCCACATCACTCTGAGTCAGACTGGGGTTATCTACGATTCCCTGTCCTTCTCCATAAGAGATCAGAAAATCAACTGTACCTCCGCTTAACTGAGCCGGCGACTGCAGCTCTCCTGCCGTATAAACCCCTGTCTCTGTTTCTCCTGATGCATAGATTCCTGTATCTGCCACAGGATTTCCATCATGGTAAACAACCAGTCTCTGGCGGGAAAGATCGATTTCCACATAAGTATAATCGATATCATTTACATTCCGGCTCATTGCCGTCTGAAAGTATATCGGTTCCCGAACCTGAGTCACCTTATCTGAAACAGCCTGATAAAGTGCTTCTGTTTCCTTTGCCTGATCGATCACCCATCCATAGTCTCCGCCCATTACAGAAATTTTTCTGTTATCATATGTGGCAAAGCTCCGTTCTGTACCTATTGTATCATATTTTTCCGCCAGTGTCTTTATGTAAGAAGCAATCTTTTCTTTATCAAGGACAAGATCCTCTTCTTTATTTCTTACAAGCCAGGAACGGATCACATTTCTGTCGATTGTTTCCTTACGGTCACTGAAATCATAAGTAATCACCACGTCCGTCAGCTCATTCATCTGCTTACAGTCTTCCACAAGCCGTTTGTCATCCCGGAAGATTTCCGGGTTTATGTAGCATCCGTCCTCTTCAAGATCCACCACCGGATTTCCTGTGGTAACTGCTTTTATCACTGTCTTCTGCAGTTTTTCCTGATCTACAAGAGTTCCCTGTATTTCAGGAACGATCACAAATTCTTTTCCGTTATCTTCAATATATGCATCTGCCGGCTGCTGATTATCCTGAAGACATTTCAGAGCAGAAAATTTTTGCAGAAAAAGTTCTTCATCATAAGTAACCGAAGATGCCGTTTCCATAACGCTGTGCTGGCTAAAAGCCAAAAACCACAAAAAGCGGTTCTGATCGTGCATCAGCTTTTTCACACTGCCGTCCGGCTTATAGGAAAGCGCGATCTCCTCTGCAGAAATACTTTCCTGTCCATTCCCTCTTGTCCGTACGGCAAGGACATACGCGGCTGTTTTCTTAGCCAAAAGCTCTTCTGCCTCTTTCTGGTCCATATAGGAACAGTTAAATCCATTTACAAGAGATCCCGGAAGAAAATGTCCGGAAAAATAATAGACTCCATAACCATAGGCTGCTGCCGTAAGCAGGAGCAGCACTGCGATCAGAGCGATCAAAATCTTTCTGCCGGTGCTCATACCATTTTTTTCTTCTTCCATGAAACCTCCCTTTCATACTCGACAGAAGCTTTCTGTTTTACTCAGCCAGAAGCTTCTCCACACTTGCAAGCTTCACACATACTACAAATACATTAGCTGCTTTTTCAAGCTCTTCCATAGACGGAAATGTAGGTGCAATACGGATATTAGAGTCTTTCGGATCCTTTCCGTATGGATAAGTTGCTCCCGCTCCTGTCATTACAACACCTGCTTCTTTGGCTTTTGCCACGATATTTTTTGCGCAGCCTTCCATAGAATCAAAGGAAATAAAGTATCCGCCCTTTGGATTGGTCCATTCCCCTATTCCCAGTCCTCCAAGTTCCTTTTCCAGAATATTCAGCACCATTTCAAACTTCGGACGGATAATGTCTGCGTGTTTTCTCATATGTGCATGAACCCCTTCCAGATTCTTAAAGAATTTTACATGGCGGAGCTGGTTCAGCTTATCATGACCGATGGTCTGGATCTGCATATATTTGCGGAAGTCATCCAGATTTGCCTTGGATGCTGCAACTGCTGCGATACCGGAACCAGGGAAGCTGATCTTGGATGTGGATGTAAATTTGTATACAATATCCGGATTTCCGGCTTTTGCACATTCAGTAAGGATCTCAAGAAGGAAATCCTGATCCTCGTCATAAAGATGATGTACGCTGTAAGCATTATCCCAGTAAATACGGAAGTCCGGAGCTGCCGGTTTCAGATTTGCAAATCTCTGGACAGTTCTTGCGGAATAAGTGTATCCCTGAGGATTGGAATATTTCGGCACGCACCAGATACCTTTGATGGAGTCATCTTCACTGACAAGCTTCTCCACCATATCCATATCCGGGCCTTCCGGAGACATTGGTACATTGATCATTTCAATGCCAAAAAACTCTGTGATCTTGAAATGACGGTCATATCCCGGTACCGGACAGAGGAATTTCACCTTATCCAGCTTGCACCATGGAGTATGTCCCATAACGCCATGTGTCATAGAACGTGCAATTGAATCAAACATTACATTCAGGCTGGAGTTTCCATAAATAATGATATGTTCCGGATCCACCTCGGAAATCTGTCCGAGAAGGCGTTTTGCTTCGGGAATTCCATCGATCACACCATAGTTACGGCAATCTACACCAGTCTCGCATTTCAGTTCTTCCCGGTTTGCAAGAACCTGCATCATCCCCATAGAAAGGTCAAGCTGCTCTGTTCCCGGTTTACCACGGGACATATCCAGATTAAGACCCTGTGCCTTGATGTCTGCATACTGCTGTTCCAGCTCTTTTTTCAGAGTAAGAAGCTGCTCTCTGCTCATTTCACTATATTTCTCCATCTTTATTCATCCTCCTCGTTCCGATTTCCTTTCGGACTTTTTTATTTTAAACTGCTGAAATTTTACTATCTCGTCTATTTTAGTATGCTAAAGTCCCCGTTGTCAAGTCCTGTAATCACTGTATTTGCGAAAATTAATATCCTTATTCATATAGGAGAGTCAAAACTCTCCCGATTTCCACTTGCAGATTTCCATTCATTATCCTATACTGATTCTATAAAGAGATGTTGGGATTAAAAGACGCTTTTTGACCTGGCATCATAAAGATAATGAGAGGTTACAATTTATGTGGATTGCAGATCAATGGAAAGAATATGAAGTAATTGACGCTTCCGGCGGTGAAAAGCTGGAACGCTGGGGAAAATATATACTGGTCCGTCCGGACCCGCAGGTAATCTGGGACACACCCAGGGCAAGCCGGGGCTGGAAGAACATGAACGCCCACTATCACCGCAGCAAAAAGGGCGGGGGTGAATGGGAGTTTTTTGATCTTCCCCAGCAGTGGGATCTTCACTATAAGCACCTGACCTTCCACCTGAAGCCGTTCAGCTTCAAGCATACCGGACTTTTCCCGGAGCAGGCGGTAAACTGGGACTGGTTTGGAGAAAAGATCCGGAATGCCGGACGCCCGGTAAAGGTTCTGAATCTTTTTGCCTATACAGGCGGGGCAACTCTGGCAGCCGCTGCTGCAGGAGCCAGCGTCACTCATGTAGACGCCTCCAAAGGCATGGTCACCTGGGCCAAAGAAAACGCAGCTGCCTCCGGTCTGGCAGAAGCGCCTATACGCTGGCTGGTAGACGACTGTGTAAAGTTTGTAGAACGTGAAATCCGGAGGGGAAACCACTACGATGCCATTATCATGGATCCGCCTTCCTATGGAAGAGGACCCAAGGGAGAAATCTGGAAAATCGAGGATGCCATCCATCCTCTTGTGAAGCTGTGTGCGAAGCTCCTCAGCCCGGATCCGCTGTTTTTCCTTATTAATTCCTATACAACAGGACTTGCTCCTGCTGTTCTCACCTACATGCTGGCAACAGAACTGAAACAGTATAACGGAACTGTCGACTCACAGGAGATCGGACTTCCGGTTACTTCCAGCGGACTTGTTCTTCCATGCGGCGCTTCCGGACGCTGGGAATCCAGATAAGCGCAAAAAGTACCCAAAGATAGGGAGGGAGATCAATATGAGCAGTATTTCATCAGCCTTTAAAGATATGGATGCAAAAATTGAAGCAAAACGGTACGGTTGTGCCGTGATCGCAGCCGTGATCTTTGCCGTAAATATCAAAACCTTTGTAAGAGCCGGCGGACTTTATCCGGGAGGCTTTAACGGGCTGACTCTTCTCATTCAGGGAATTTTCCGCGAATTTGCAGGCATGGAAATTCCCTATACTCTGATCAATGTCGCCCTGAACGCGATTCCTGTATTGATAGGACTGAAATATATCGGAGTAAAATTTACTTTAAGTTCCTGTGTGGTGATCGTACTGTCCAGTATCCTGACAGACCTTATCCCTTCACAGCCTATTACCTACGACCCTCTTCTGATCAGTATTTTCGGCGGTCTGATCAACGGTTTTGTAGTGAGTCTCTGCCTGATCGGAAATACCAGCAGCGGCGGTACTGATTTTATTGCCATTTACTTTTCCGAAAAAAACGGACAGGATATCTGGAATTATATCCTCTGCGGCAACGCAGTGATTCTGGTAGCTGCAGGTCTTCTGTTTGGATGGGATAAGGCGCTTTATTCAATCATCTTTCAGTTTACCTCCACCCAGATGGTTCAGATGCTCCACCAACGATACAAAAAGCATACTTTATTTATTATCACCAGACACCCTGATGAGGTTTATGAGGAAATTTCCAAACTGTCCCATCACTCTGCCACAAGGCTGGATGGAACAGGCTGCTACAGCGGTGATAATACTGCTATGATCTATTCTGTCGTCTCCCGCGAAGAGGCAAAGCTTCTTGTAAAAAAGGTTGCCGAGGTAGATCCCCAGGCCTTTGTAAACATAATCAAAACGGACTTTATCAACGGAAGGTTTTATTATAAGACCGACTATTAAAAAGGAGGATGATGTTTTATGAAGGAAAAGTATGACGAAAAAGATCAGTCCCGAAAAAAGGAATTCTGTCCCAGATATGAGGGTGCATACTGCTGCTGAAGCTCAATCGGGCAGGAGGCAGATAAAAAATCATCTGCCTCCTGCCCGATTTCTATTTTTCATTTCTGTTTTTCGGCAAAGTCACCGTAATTTCAGTTCCTTTATCCACTTCACTGACAAGCTTCAGTGTTCCTCCAAGGAAAGTAACTCCATGTTTTACAATGGAAAGACCAAGTCCGGTTCCTCCGATCTCCTTTGAATGACTTTTATCCACTCTGTAAAAGCGTTCAAAAACTCTCTTCCGGTCTTCACGGGGAATTCCAATACCATTATCTTCAACAGACAACTGAACTTCATTACCGAGATCCCTGATAAGGATATTGACTATACCATTATCCTTATTATATTTGATACCGTTATCACAAAGGTTATAAAGAATTTCTTCCAGGATAGGACGGACTGTACGACAGATCAGTCGTTCTCCTTCAATATACAGATGAACATTCTTTTTCTTTGCAGCTTCATTCAGATTTCCGCATACATCCTTCGCAACCGTATAAAGATCGATATTCTCCCATTCATAGGGATTCTCTCCTTCATCCAGCTGAGAGATCCGAATAGTATCCTCTACAAGCTGAATCAGCCTCTGAGCTTCCTTATAGATCCTTCCCGCAAATTTCTTAACATCCTCTTCTTTTACAAACCCATCCTGAATAATCTCTGCAAATCCGGAAATGGAAGTCAGAGGAGTCTTCAGTTCGTGAGAAACATTTGCAGAAAATTCTCTTCTGAGGTTTTCTCTCTGCACCTTCTCTGTTTCATTCATCAAAAGCAAAACTGCACCAACCGTCTTTCCATCTCTGTTTACCGGATTGGCGATCAGCTGTACAAACTCATTATCCAGATGAAGAAGAGCGCTTCCATGTTTTCCCTCCAGCACAGTTTCGATTACTTTTCGGAAATCTTCATTTCTGTCCAGAGAATATACGCTTCGTCCCGTTCCCGGTTCGTTTACCTGAAAAATCTTCCAGGCGCTGGAATTTCCGGAAAGGATCATTGTATAGGAATCAATAACCAGAAGTCCTTCCTGCATATTTTCTGTAATAATGGAGAATTCCTCCTGATTCCTTCTTGCCTCTTCAAGCTGTGTACGGATCTGACGATTCTGACGGTTGATCTTTCCAAGAAGAGGAGCCACCTCTTCGTAAATCTCATTTTCATCCGGTTTTTCCAGATCAAGCTCATTAATCGGCTCCACAATTTTTCCTGCAATCTTAGAAGCAAAAACTCCTGCAAGGATCAGCATCACAAATATAATGCACAGTACCGGCTGTATCAGCTGAAGCACCAGGGCAAAAGCTGAATATTGTGTGCTGGATACCCTGAGTACAGAATTATCCGAAAGTCTCTTTGCATAATAAACTGTTTTTTCAGACAGGGTACTGGACATACGCTGCGCCTCTCCCGCTCCCGTAGCAAGCGCTTCCTGAAATTCCTCACGATTCTTATGATTTTCCATTTCAGCCGCATCTGCCTCATTATCATAAAGTACCGTTCCGTCCTCTCCGATATAGGTAATTCTTGAATCTGTATTTTTCAGCTGCTTCAGATATTCTTCACCCTGCTGCTCTACCCCATAGGCAAGATAACTGGCCTCTCTGGCAAGTTCCGTATCCAGCTGTTTTCCAAAATACTGGTACAGAATTCCCAGGACAAAAGCAATCCCCAGAATCAGCACAGAAGCAGATACAAGCACCGTAGATTTAAAAATCTTTTTTGTCAATTTATGATTCCTCCGGTCTGATTCTGATGTTCATTATTTCTGTGGATTCCGGTGATCGAGTACTCTACCCACTCTGCAATGTTTACTGCATGGTCTCCAATACGTTCCATATATTTTGCCGTCATAAGGAGATCAAGCGCCAGCTTTGCATCGATACTTCTGTGGCAGATCATCTCTGTCAGTTCTGTCTTGACCTGTTCAAAGCTCTCGTCTACCATATCGTCATCATTGATTACTTTTCTGCACAGATCCAAATCCGCTTTTACAAAAGAATCAATACTTTCTGTCACCATGCGAACTGTCTGATCTGCCATTTTTTCAATTTCTTTCGGTATTTCCATACTGTTTCTGTCAATAAATCTTGCCAGATCCGCAATGTCTGCTGCCTGATCTCCAATACGCTCCATATCCGAGATCATCTTAAGAGCAGCAGAGATTTCTCTTAAATCCCTTGCTACCGGCTGCTGATGCAGGAGAAGACGCATACAGATATTTTCTATTTCTCTTTCTTTTGCATCGATTTCTCTGTCCGTGTCAAAAACCTCTTTGGAACAATTCACGCCCTGTATCGCCTTTGCAGAAAAAGCAATTACTTTTTCACAGAGACTCCCCATTGTAATGATCTGTACATGCAGTTCCTCCAGCTGTCTTTCAAAACGTGTCGTCATATCATCCAAACCTCCCTGTAATATAATCCTCTGTCCTCTTATCCGTCGGCATGGAGAATAAGGTATCTGTATCATTGAATTCTATCACTTCTCCCAGAAGGAAAAAAGCAGTTTTATCTGATATACGGGTTGCCTGCTGCATATTATGGGTTACCATTACGATTGTATAGTCCTTTTTCAGTTCCATTGCCAGCTCCTCGATCTTGGAAGTGGAAATGGGATCAAGAGCGGAAGTCGGCTCATCCATCAGAAGCACCTCCGGCTGCACTGCCAGCGCCCTTGCAATACAAAGCCTCTGCTGCTGTCCGCCTGACATTCCAAGAGCACTTTTTTTCAAACGGTCTTTTACCTCGTCCCAGATAGCAGCATCACGAAGAGATTTTTCCACGATATCATCCAGTTTTGCCTTGGAGCGGATACCATGTGTTCTTGGTCCGTATGCAATATTATCATAAATACTCATTGGAAAAGGATTTGGTTTCTGAAAAACCATTCCCACTCTTTTTCTCAGAAGATTTACGTCCATATCTCCGTAAATATCCTGTCCGTCAAGCTCCACCTTCCCGGTGATCACACAGCCCTCTACAAGGTCATTCATTCTGTTTAAGGATTTCAGAAGTGTGGATTTTCCACAGCCGCTGGGTCCGATAAATGCAGTGATCTCCTTTTCCGGAATGTGCATATTAATATCCTTCAGAGCATGAAAATTTCCATAATGAAGGTTCATATTTTCAATCAAAAGCTTTGTATTATTACTCATGTATCCTTATCCTTTCGCAATTCTTTTTGCTGCTTTACCGGAAAGCCAGTTGATGATCAACACAAAAACAAGGATCACCACTGCTGTAGCAGAAGCCTGATTCATGTGCAGTCCCTCACTGGAAAGCACATACATATGAAGGGCAAGTGTACGTCCCGATCCCATCAGATCCGGTATCTGGGCTACTGTTCCGGAAGTATAAAGAAGTGCAGCTGTTTCTCCGATAATACGTCCGATGGCCAGAATAATTCCGGCCAGAATGCCAGGTACTGCTGAAGGAAGCACGATTGTGAAAATAGTTCTTAATTTTCCGGCGCCAAGACCAAAGCTGGCCTCCCGGTAAGAATCCGGAACTGCCTTTAACGCCTCCTCAGAAGTACGCATGATTAAAGGCAGAACCATGATTACCAGGGTAAAAATACCCGCCATAAGCGACATTCCCCAGTTCATTGCAGTTACAAAAAACAGCATACCGAAAAGTCCGAATACGATAGAAGGAATACCGGAAAGTGTCTCTGCCGTAATACGAATGACTTTCACCAGCTTATTCCCCTTTTTCGCGTATTCTACAAGGTAAATTGCTGCAAAAATCCCGATCGGCGCTGCGATCAGAAGAGTCATCACCGTCATAATAAAAGTATTGATAAGAGACGGCATCAGGGACACATTCTCTGAATTATACTCCAGACTGAACAGGGATGGAGTCAGATAGGGAATACCCTTTACCAGAATATATCCTACCAAAAATAAAAGTATGGCAAAAGTCAGAACAGCTGCAAGTCCGGTAAAAAAGGCCAGGATACCGGAACCGGGATGCTTCAGATAAGATCGAAGCTGATCGCTCGCAGAAGAACGGTTTCTCTTTTTTGTATTCATATTGGAATGGATAGCCGCTGCATTAGTTTGCATTTTCCGCCCTCCTGTTCAGCAGTGAAAGACTGAGGTTAATAATCAGGATAAATACAAACAGAACCACACCGGTAGCGATCAGAGCCTCTCTGTGAAGGCCTGTTGCATATCCCATTTCTGTAACAATATTGGCAGTCATAGTACGAAGTCCCTTCAGGATTCCCTGCGGCATTCTTGCCTGGTTTCCCGCTACCATGATCACTGCCATAGTCTCGCCGATCGCACGGCCGATTCCAAGAACAACTGCAGCAAGAATACCTGATTTTGCCGCCGGAAGCATCACACAGAAAATGCTGCGTTCCTTCGTTGCCCCAAGAGCCAGAGAACCTTCATAATAGCTTTCCGGCACGCTTCTGAGCGCAGATTCCGTAGGTCCTATAATAGTAGGAAGGATCATGATCCCGAGAAGCAGAGAGGCCGCAAGCCAGCTGGTTCCTGTCCCTCCAAATGTATTTCGGATAAACGGAACCATCACTACCAGACCAAAAAAGCCATATACGATAGAAGGAACTCCTGCCATCAGCTCAATGCCTGATTTCAGCGGTCTGTAGATTTTTTTCGGACAGTAGCGCGCCATAAATACAGAGGTAAAAAGAGCAATGGGAACACCTACCAAAATAGCACCTCCGGTTACATAAACACTGGCTACGATCATGGGAAAAATCCCATACAGATTATTAGATGGTTTCCATGTTGTTCCAAAAAGGAATTTCGTTGGACCGATTTCTCCGATCGCCGGAATCCCGCTGGCAAAAAGAAATACGCAGATCAAAAGCACAGCAAGGACAGAAACGCAGGCAGCCACTATAAACACTGTTTTCATTCCCTGTTCTTTGATCCTGTCTATGGAAACCTTATTAAAAAAAGCTGTTTTCTTACTCATAAAAGATATTTTCCTCTCCGACTTCATGATTACAGACGCATCCCTGCAGAACAGAAGCCCGGTAAGCCGGGCCCCTTTGCGTTCTTTCATGTTGTACAGATCTTATTTTGCAAGATCTTCCCACTCTGTTGTCTCGCCTGTAAACACTGCTTTTACCTGATCTCCTGTAAGATCCTCGATCTCGTTGGATGGATTTACAACTACTGCAATACCATCTTTTGCAATCACTGATGCGGTAAGGCCAAGCTCTTTTTCTTCATCCTTCAGCTCACGGGAAGCCATTCCGATATCACAGATTCCTTCTGCTGCAGATGTTACTCCTGTTGTAGAATCACTCTGCTGAACTTCAACAGTTACGTTCTTGTTTACTGCCTCATAAGCCTCTTTCAGCTTTTCCATCACAGGGGATACAGAAGATGAACCTGCTACAACAACCTTACCCTCTGCATCTGTTGCTTCATAAGCGCCTGCCTCTGCATCTGCTTTGATATATCCGTTATCCTCGATGATCTGCTGTCCGTCTGCACTCATAATATAGCTCACAAAATCCTGTGCAGCCTCGCTTGCATCCTCACCTGTAACAATATTAAACGGACGGGATACTTTATATGTATCATTTGCAACATTCTCAGCAGAAGCCTCTGCTCCGTCAATCTTCACTGCCTTTACAGTATCATTCAAAGAACCAAGAGAAATATAACCAATGGCATTCTCGTCACCTGCTACAGTTGTCATCATTACGGAGGTGCTGTTTGTAATGCTTGCATCCTCAGTTGTCATATCAACCTTTTCTCCGTCTTTTTCTTCTTCAATACCGAACAGCTCAATAAAAGCGCCTCTTGTTCCGGAACCGTCTTCACGGGAGATTACATTGATCGTTCCACTTGCTGCACTTGCAACGGATGCAAATGCGGTTGTTCCGATTACTGCTGCTGCTAAGATTCCTACGATTTTTTTCTTCATGATAAGTCTCCTCTTTTTTATGAAATTTTTTATTTGTTTTCCTCATTGACAAGTGTCATTATAGAAACAAAACGTTAAGTTCAAAATCCTGGTTGGGTAAAATCTTTGTAAAAAACTTCGGCGTTTTTGTAAAAAAAATCTCCCCAATACTGCAATCATCAATTACCGCAGTATTGAGGAGATCCCGATAAGATCACTCTGTCCCTGTAAGTTTTTTTGCTTTTTCCCAGTCTCTTTTATATACCAGGATTTCATATTCGTATGTACCGCCTGCAGGCATCCCTGCGCTTCCCGTCCTTCCTCTCATAGATCCGCTGCCGCTCCACTGTCCCATACGGTTTTTTACCTTATGATGATAAGCAATACCTTCACGTTCCAGAACATCCCGAAGCTGATTAAACCGCTTCATGTCTGTTCCAATCCACAGACTTTCGGAATTTAAGATAGTAAACATGGACACCCCTCCTTATCACTGCAGAACTGACCGTCAGTTATATTTTTACTATAAACTACCAGCTCGGTAAACACAAGAACAAAGTTCTTAACATAGCTGTTTAAAATGAACAGCAACAAGAATTTCCTTATCTTCGATGGTTCCTCAAATAATTCAGAAATCCAGAACCATAAGCAGTCACAAGCATTCCCCAGATAACTGCCGCACCAACGGAATAAGAATTCAAATCATGCACTGCCTGCCATACACGCATAACAAAAATAACAGCCATAAAGATCCATACTCCTACAACAGCCGCACCAACAAGCCATGTTCTCATATATGGAAGTCCCCACACTCCCACTGTGCGTGAATAGTCTCCAATATCTTCCAACAGTTCCTGAACGTCGGCAAATTTCCTGCCTTTCTTTTCTTCCTGATAAACATAATTGAGATACTCTTCCAATTTCTCATTCTCAGGTATTTCTGATTCCTGCATGACTAATCCGCATAGCTCTGCAGCTCCTTTCAGATCAGTAATCTGATTTTCCAGAGATCTTTTCTGTTCTGTCAGAACCTCCCTTAGATCTGATTTTCCCTTCAAAATCAATTCAATGGTTTCTACTGCAATTCCCATCTTTCGATACAGAAGGATCTGTTTCATGCGCTGCACATCAGCTTCTGTGTAATCCCGATATTTACTTCTGTTTTCCCGCTGTGGCAGCAGAAGTCCTTTTCTTTCATAAAAACGGATACTGCTTACATTTAGTCCTGTCAGTTTTGCTGCTTCACTGATCTTCATAATAACTTCCCCCTTTTTTGCTTCTGAAATCATTCCTTCTGCAGAAGCTTTTTCCTTGAAATTGTGGAAATTATAAACCCTGAACCTGGTGCAGAGTCAAGTATTTTAAGATACATTTCTGTTTGTAGGGGAAGATTTGTTTCTTGTTGCCCACGGGCGATGCAGAGGCTTAGAATTTTCCACGGCTCGAACCAGCTTCTGTAACAGAAGAATCCACTCCTGCATGTCCTTTACAGATACAAACTCATATTCCGTCCTGCTCCGCAAACACCTGCATCGCAGCTTCTTCCTCAAACTGCATATAATACAGGTCATGATAATAGCCTTTTTCTGCCAGCAGCTCCTTATGGGTTCCCTGCTCAATGATCTTTCCATCCTTTACCACCAGAATAAGGTCTGCATTGCGGATGGTAGAAAGGCGGTGCGCGATCACAAAGGAGGTGTGTCCTTTCAGAAGTTTCTCTGTAGCCTTCTGGATCAGCTGCTCTGTTCCCGTGTCGATGGAGGAGGTTGCCTCATCCAGTACAAAGATCGCCGGATCAGCCAAAATGGCGCGGGCAAAGGAGATCAGCTGCTTTTCCCCGGTGGAAAGTCTGCCGCCGCTTTCTCCCACATCACTGTCATATCCCTTTTCCAGTTTATTGACCACCACATCCGCAGATACGCTTCTGGCAGCCTGAATAATTTCTTCATCTGTGGCGTCAAGGCGGCCATACCGGATGTTTTCTTTTACTGTTCCACTGAACAGGTGGGGATTTTGCAGTACATATCCAATCTGGCTGTGAAGCCAGAGCTGGGAACGCTCCCGATAATCTACACCATCGATCAGGATACGCCCGCCTGTCGGTTCAAAAAAACGCCCGGCAAGATTTACCAGGGTAGATTTTCCGGCTCCCGTTTCTCCTACAATAGCAACGTTCATTCCTGCCGGGACATGAAGGTTAAAATGCTCCAGCACATACTCCTTTCCGTCCGGATATCGGAAGGAAACATCTTCAAATACAATATCGCCCCTGATCTTTTCCCAGTTTTCTTTTTTAGGCTGGAAATTATCTCCGTATTTTTCCTGTACTTCCCTGCTGTCCACTACATTCGGCTCCTGGCTTAAAAGATCCATAACACGCTCAATATTAGCCTGACAGGAAATCAGATCTGCAAGAAGCCTTGCCAGCTGCTGAATCGGTTCAAAAATAACCACCGCATAGGAGATAAATACAGACAGCGTTCCCAGCTGGATCAGATCCTTCTGAACCATGTAACCGCCTCTGGAAAGAACCAGCGCAGAAGCTACGGAGCTGAAAAAAAGAATGGTTGGAATAAAGATCGCATTCAGCTTCGCCGCTCTGCATCCGGCATACTTCATATCTTCTGTAATCTTAAAAAATGCCTGTTCATTATCTTTCTCAATGACCATGCTTTTGGAGGTTTTTACTCCGGTGATCCCTTCATTATAGGCATTGGTGATCTGAGAGTTGATCTTACGGACCTTTCGGTTCCAGTGAAGGATCCTGTTCTGAAAAAACACGGTCAGCACAGCAATACAGGGCACAATCAGAAGAAGCAGAAAGGCCAGCCGGGCATTCAGAAAGAACATGATGCCAAACACACCCACCACATAGATCAGCGCCCAGAACATGTCCACCAGCCCCCAGGCAATCATTCCTGCGATACGCAGAGTATCACTCATGACACGGGCATGAATATATCCCACCGGAGTGGTATTATAATAAGAAAAGGATAAGGTCTGCAGATGTTTGAACTGCGCCCATTTCAAATCCTTTCCTATATTCATTTCGATAGTTGTAGCTGCATGTACAGACAGATACACACTGATCGTCTGAGCCACGATCACCGCCACATATACCAGAGCAAAGGCATGGATACCTTTCAGAGAATCCGGAATGATAAAATGATCGATAGCATAGCTCTGGAACAGAGGAACCAGCACATCCACTCCTGCCAGAAGAATGTTCAGGCTGAAGGTGATTAAAAAATATTTTTTATACGGTTTAAAGTAGGGCAGCATTTTTGCCCAGATTTTAAACTGAAAAGGCTTCGTATACTCCTGTTCTTCATAAGCTGCCATTGCTTCTCACCTCTTTTCTGTCGTCATGACTCATCTGTATCTCATAAATCTGCCGGTAAATCCCGTTTCTCTCTATCAGCTCCTGATGGGTTCCCATTTCCTCCATTTTCCCCTGATTCAGTACCAGGATCTGTGAAGCACCCATAAGTGTTGTGATACGATGAGAGATCAGAATTACTGTAGCATCCTTCATACACTCCTTCAGAGCCTGCCGGATCTTGTGGTCTGTCTCTGAATCCACAGCGGAAAGTGAATCGTCAAACACCATGATCGGCGCTTTCTGAAGAAGCATCCGTGCAATGGCGACACGCTGCCTCTGTCCTCCGGAAAGAGTAACGCCCCTTTCACCGACCAGTGTTTCATAGCCGTCCGGAAAGCTCATGATAGCGTCATCCACACAGGCGATCCGGGCCGCTTCACGAATTTCCTCCATCGTTGCTTCCGGTCTGGAGGCAGCAATATTTTCCCGAATGGTTCTGGAATAAAGAAATGGTTCCTGAAGCACCATGCCAATGTTACGGCGCAGCTGTTCCAGAGGAATCTCGCGGATATCCTTTCCCCCAATGGTAATGGAACTCCTCTGATCTTTCAGGGAATAAAACCTTTCCAGCAGCTGTACAATCGTAGATTTTCCACTTCCTGTACCTCCCAGAATCCCAAAAGTAGCTCCCTGAGGAATGTGAAAAGATACATCATCCAGCACCTTTTTGCCATCCTCATACTGAAAATCCACATGACTGAAGGAAATATCATAAGATTTCCACAGTTTCTCGCCTCTGTCCACATGTTTCACGGAAGCTTCAGGAGAAGGCTCTTTCTGATACCCTTCCTCCTGACTGCCCAGTATGTAGTCTACACGGTCAAAGGACACACCGGCCTTACTCATGTCAGATAAGATCCTTCCCAGTCCCCGGATTGGCCATACCAGAGCAGTATTATAGGAAGCAAAGGCCACAAATTCTCCTACGGAAATATTTCCATGTACTGCCTCCACAGCTCCCAGTACAATGATCGTAACAACCTGAAGACCTGTGATCAGATCCCCCACGCCCCAGTAAAGGCCGGAAAGAGTTCCCAGGCGGATCCACAGGTTTGCAAAAGCATTATTCTTCTCCAGAAACCGATCCATCTCATATTTTTCCCGCCCAAAAGCGCGGACAACCCGGACGCCGGTAGCATTCTCCTGTACCACTGTGGACAGTGCTCCCTCCGCCTCGTCTGCATCCGTAAAACGCCTTGCGATCAACCGGTAAAAAACAGCCGAATACACAACTACCAGAGGCACAAATAAAAGAACGATCATGGAAAGCTTTACATTCATGGCAACCATCATCCCAAAGGAAACCGCCACCAGAAAAATCGTGCGGAACACTTCCAGAAGCTGCGTAACCACAAAATTCCGTATCACTTCCACATCTGAAGTACAGCGCTGAATAATATCTCCTGTCTGGTTTTTATCATGCCAGCTCATAGGAAGTTTCTGTACATGGGTAAACAGCGTATCCCTCATATTTTTTGCAAAATTCTCTCCTGCCCTGGCAGTGTGATACCTGCTTACAAACATGGCAGCGCCGGAAAGAAGAGCCACTGCCGCCAGAATCAGCGCCATCACCCACAAATGCTCTGACAGATACGGGTATCTGCTGCTTCCCAGCACCGAATCAATGGTAAAGCGGAATATCTGGGGCGTCAGAGAATTTAATATGGTAGTAATAAAAGAGGCAGCCACTGCTGCCGCAAAAGCGCCTCTGGCTCCCACAAAAAAACGGGAGATCAGCTGTAATCGTCTGTGTTTTTTCATCTTTTCTGCTCCAATTTTCTTTGATAAAGTGTATCTCACAGTCTTATTGTATGGTATCAGAAGAGAAAAATCAAGAAGACAAAAATCCCCGAAAACGCTCTGTTCCGGGGAAATATTCCTTAATATCTTTTTATTTTTTTGGAAGGTGTTTTTTCAAATTCTGTCTCTCTGACTTTAAGTCTGTAAACTCTCTTATGGGCAGGTGCAGTTTTGTTATAATCATCCACCACTTCCTGCAGCACAGCCTGGATCTCTGTGATCTCTTTTTTCTTTGCATACTCATAATCCGGGAAGATCTCCGCCTCAATGACGCCGTTACTTTCTCTTACCAGGATCTCCTGCACCAGACGATGTTCGCCGATTTTATTTTCCAGTTCCTCCGGGGAAACATTCTCACCATTTTTTGTAATGATCAGGTTTTTCTTTCTTCCGGTCAGATATACAAATCCCTCTTCGTCAACATAACCCAGATCTCCGGTGCGGAGCCATCCGTCCTCCGTAAGCGCTTCGGCGGTCTCTTCCGGCATCTTATAATAGCCTTTCATCACACTGCTTCCCCTTACCCAGAGTTCCTTATCTACGGTCTTTGCTTCACAGTTGGGTAGAAGCTGCCCTACAGACTCTTTGCGGATATGCCATGGAACAGTTGTGCTGATGACCGGAGCACATTCTGTCATTCCATATCCCTGAAGGATCGTGATGCCATAACGCCGGAACAGATCGATATAAGCAGGATTCAAATATGCGCCGCCACTGCAGATGGTATGGAAGTTCTCTCCAAATACTTCCTTTTTCACAATCTCAGGAGGCAGTCCTGCGGCATCTTCCAGTTTCTTTGCCATAGTCTCGATCATCAGCGGCACCATCAGGATCATATTTGGCTGAAACAGCTTAATATTTTTTGCCACACGAAGAAGAGAATCATTGATACAGATGATAGCTCCCAGTGTCATTCCTTTGAGAATATCCATACTCAGACAATAGGCATGATGAACCGGAAGTACGGACAATGCTACTGTACGTTTCGGAAGTTTCATGTCAAGGCAGGTTGCATTTTCTGCCAGATTCCTGTGGGTAAGCATAACGCCCTTACTTTTTCCTGTTGTTCCGGAAGTAAACATGATGGTACACAGATCCTCCGGAGAAGGAATAATCTTACAGACATCTTCTGCTTCTTCCACCAGTTTCCAGAAAGAAAGCGCCTCTTCATCCGACTCTTCCTTCTGCATGGAAATCAGATATTTCAGCTTTGGACAGCGTTCCTTTACTATGGCAGCAACATCCCTGCGGACCTCATCCACAACAAAAACGGATGCGTCTGCCCGATGGATCAGTTCACACATTTCCTCTGCCGGGAGAGATACGTCCAGAGGCACTGCCACACTTGCGCTGTTGACTGTTCCCAGATAAGCTGTCAGCCAGGTATAGGAAGTCATTCCTGCGATCGCTACATGATTTCCCTGTTCTCCCAGCTTTTCCAGCACACAGGAAAAGCGTTCACTGTCTCTTCTTAATTCTGCATAAGATTTTGATGCAATTTCTTTTTTTCCGGTTTTATAACGAACCGCATCTCCGTCTCCAAATTCCTCTGCCGCCTGAATGACGATCTCGCGTATGGTTTCTGCCATTTCTCCACCTTTTCCTTCCTTATTTTTCTTATTCTCGACTAAGATAAATGCTCCATGTATGCGGCAGCTTCTCCTACTGTTCGGATGTCTGCTGCTTCCTGCTGATCGATCTCGATATCAAATTCATCCTCCAGATCTCCCAGCATACTCATAAAATCAAAGGAGGTAAATCCCAGATCTTCCATAAATCTGGATTCCGGAGTAATATTCTCCGGCTCAACCTCTACATAATTACAGATTACTTCTACCAGCTTCTCAAACATATTCGATCTCCTTATATATATTCTTTGTTTTGCTTCTGTCTGCTGCTTCATTTGCTCTTTTATCCCGGCAGCCATGTATTTTATCCTCTTAGATGAGCTTAATAATATCTCCTATTGGAAGGTTTGGATTTTCTGTGCCCTTAAACATGATCTTGCAGAGATAATAGTACAGATACTCCAATTTTTCTCTGGAAACTGCTTTGATCTGATGCTCAAAATTGAAGTCCAGACCATTATCCTCCGGACGGTGCATAACAGTCAGATACATTGCCTGGGTAGTGGCGCCATTAGGATACCATTTGGTTCTGTATTTAATATCTCCCAGCTTTTCCAGACCTTTTTCTCTTAAAGTCATTGGCTGATAGGTAAGCGCCATTGGCTCATAGGTATGTCCCTGTCTGGTAGAATATCTTCTGCTTCTCTCTGCAAAATAAGCAACCGGATCATAGTTTGCATGACGGAACATTTCATTCTGACGGTCACGAATCTCATAGATTCCTTCCAGGAAGGTTTTGTCCTGAGAGATCACGGTACGGAACGGGAAGGAATGAATTCTTGTTCCTCCTGATTTTTTCTCCTTCAAAGTGGCCCGGCGGGCGATGGCGGTATTAATGGAAACGTCATCATTGCCGTTTTCTTTCTGGAAATATGTACGAAGTCCCATAAGCAGCAGACATGCCAGAGAAATATGATATTTTTCGCAGAAATCCATCAGGCGTTTTGTAGGCTCCTCTTCCAGATGGAAAATATCCAGTTCTGAATCTACAGAATCAGATACGTCTACTACTGCGCGCTCGTCCGGATTGTCATAGCGCTGACGGACCTGATCCAGAAGCCTTGTTCCGTCTATGCCATTAAAGATCGGCTCTGACTCTGCGATAAGATTTTTGAAAAATTCCTCATCACGCTGTTTTGCCTTACAGCCTTCCTCATAGGCAAGATCCTTTTTCAGCTGTTCAATATAGGAAGCCATTTCCTTTGGCGGCTCCACACCCTCATACTGAGTGCTGCAGTACAGTTCAATGATGTCCTTCATAAAGCAGATCAGGGACTGGGCGTCCATAGTCATATGGTCTGCCAGGAAATAAATCCCATTGTAGCCTTCCGGCATTTTGATCATTACAATACGGTTCATAGGAGAATCATCGCGCTTAAAAGGAACTGCTGTCCATTCCCGCATAGTCCTTTCCGCCTCTTCCAGTGTCCCCTGAGAAAAGTCCACAAATTCAATGTCCCTCTCCTCTTTATCCACAACGTACTGATAATAAGTACCCTCCTTGTCGTGAGCAAAACGAAGGCGCATGGAATCACAGCGTTCATAAGCCTTATAAATACATTCCTTCAGAAGCTCAAAATCCAGATCCACCTCGATGGTAAGGCTTGTTCCAATATTCAGGACTTCTTTTTTAGGGCAAAAGCTCTGATAGTATAAATGAAATTTCTGTGCTGCCGTCAACGGGTAAACAGGATATCCTTTTCTTTTTCTCATCATTTGACAATACCTCCGATAAACGTATCCAAAGCCTCCTCATAGGCTTCCATGTCTTTATAATAGCTTTCTGCATGGGCTGCGCCCGAAATGATCAGCCTTGTGGCAGGAACTGTACAGTTTTCATAAATTTTTTCACACATGCCTGCCGGCACAAACGTATCCGCATCCCCATGGATCAGAAGAAGCGGAACCTTCGCCTTCTGTACTTCCCGTGCTGCGTTACATTCGTCCAGACCATAACCAGCCTTCTTTTTGTTGATCCGGTCTGATATCTGGATCATGGGAAATGCCGGAAGATGGTACATGGAATGAAGCACATGAGTAAAAACTTCCTTAGGCGAAGTAAATGCACAATCTGAAACGATTCCTTTTACCTGATCCGGAAGTTCTTCCAGACTGCTGGTCATCAGCACGGTAGAACCTCCCATGGAATTTCCGTGAAGAAGAATCTGTACCTGAGGTCCGCACTGTTCTATGACCCAGTTTATCCAGCCCAGAGCATCATATCGATCCAGACATCCAAACCCGATGTAGGTTCCCTCGCTTTTTCCATGTGCCCGGGCATCCGGAAGAAGCATTCCATACCCTTTTTTCATATAATAGTCGGAAAGTCCGATGTAATCGCTCATTCCCTCGCTGGTATAGCCATGAAAACAGATCACTACCTTAGATCGGTCCGGTCCTGGAAAATATGTGGCATGGAGCCGCAGTCCATCCCTGGTTTCCTGATATACATCTTCATGAGGCTGCGCCAGCATATATGCTTTTCTTTCCTGGATCAACGGCATATACTGATTCCAGTCCGTACCTGCCATTTTTACCGTTCTTTCCTTTTTTGCATTGCTCCTCTTCATGGTTCTGCGGTAAAAATATGCCGCACTTCCCATTTCGGAAATCGTCAGCAGCCCAAGAAGAGCAGCTGCTCCACTTATCCATTTTTTCATGCCCATAACCTCTGCCGCTTTACTTTTTGCTGTCGATCAGTTCTTTCAGTTTCAGGGCTTTGTCAAAATTTCCTTCCACCTTCATTTTCTGCATGGTAAATGCCATAACCGGATCCAGCTTCTTCTCTGCGATCTTCATAAACGTCTCAGCCGATGCTGTAAACATGGCGTCCCTGTCAAAATACTCATAAGGTTCCACATAAAGTTTCCCCTCTTTTACTTCCACATAAAAAATGCCTTCTGCTTCGCCAACAATATTGAACTGATAAGCCAGATGTTCTGCAATATTGCTCACATCCGCCTCCATAAATTTTCCTTTGATCTGCGCAAAAAAATCCGCATATGTCATAACAAACATCCTCCCTTTTGTTTTTCAACCGTCAGTCGAACCTGTTTATATTTAATCTATCATCTTTTCGACCATCGGTCAATATTGCTTTTTCCCAATTTTTCTGAAGAAGAATCTGATTTTTCTGTCCAGATTTTCCAATTGGAACTATGATACAATGTATGCTATACTTAGGATTACAATTATTCTATTCTAGATCAAAGGAGACGGATGACACATGCCATCTTCAGAAAAGTACAACAGAATCCTGGATGCCTTCCAGGAGCTATTAGACAAAAAAAACATACAGACCATCTCTGTAAGTGAGATCGCACAGACTGCCGGAATCGGCAAAGGAAGTATTTATTATTATTTTCCATCCAAAGACGCCATTCTGGAAGCTCTGGTAGAACGTAATTATGAAAAGCCTCTGGAAACTGCCAAGCAGCTGGCCGCCCAGACAGAAATTTCACCCTTTACCAGAATGGCCATGATCTTTCAGGCCTGCCGGAATTCCAGAGAAGAATTCCAGAAACAGGATTCCACCGGAAGAGCAGAAAGCGCTCAGGCAGAAACCTTTCTCCATCACCAGTACCTGAAGCATCTGATCAGCGAGCTGAAGCCCACTCTGACTCAGATCATCCAGCAGGGTATTGACAACGGAGAGATCCACTTTGACTATCCTGCAGCCCTGGCTGAAATCGTACTGATCGTACTTTCCATCAAACTGGACAATACTCTGGTTCCTTCCACTCCTGAAGAAATCGGAGAAACCATCCGGGGGCTGATCGCACTGCTGGAAAAAGGTACGGAAAATCCTGTGGGATCTCTGAATTTCTTAAACGCACTATAATAAAATAAGAGCATGATTCTTTTTCCGGTATTTCCGGATCAGGAAATCATGCTCTTGTTTTATTTTATTCTGTTTATTTCAGAAGCCCTGTAGACTGTAAAAACAGCACTGCCATAATCACAGGCGCTGCATAACGGATCATAAATGCATATAATTTTTTTCGTCTGAACACATGACCGCCGGATTCCATCTCCTCCTGAATCCACTTCGGCTTAATAACCCATCCCACAAAAATGCAGGTAAGAAAAGAAATCAGCGGCATCAGGAAGGAATTGCTGATATAGTCCATAACATCCAGAAGCTGTGCTGTCTGTCCGTTTGGAAGTGCAAGTTCAAAGTAAAATATATTGTAGCCAAGGCATATCACTATTGCTGCTGCCGCAGAAATCACCCCAATAATCAGACTCATTTTTTTCCTTGTTGTTTTGAACAGCGTCATACAGCTTGCCACCAGGGTTTCCATGATCGATACACAGGACGTAAGGGCGGCAAACGCAACCATAATAAAAAATACCAGACCGACAACCGTTCCTGCCTTTCCCATTGCATGGAATACCTTCGGGAGAGATACAAACATCAGGCTTGGACCGGAAGCCATACCTTCTGTACCGGAAAATACATAGACTGCCGGAATGATCATCATACCTGCCAGCAAAGCTACACCCGTATCAAAAAATTCTATCTGACGGATAGATTTGTTCAGATCCACATCTTTTTTTACATAAGAACCATAGGTGATCATAATTCCCATGGAAACACTCAGAGAGAAAAACAGCTGGCTCATTGCATCCAGAAGGATCTTCAGAAACTTCGAGAAAGTCAGGCCTTCAAAATCAGGGATAAGATAAACTGCCAGTCCCTGAAGTCCTGTGCGTACGTTTCCGCTTTCATCTGTATGCTTCAGTGTCAGCGAAAAAATCGCAATACAGATAATCATAATCAAGAGTCCGGGCATCACCAGTCTTGAAAAACGTTCAATACCTTTATCCACTCCGGCATATACTACAAAGGCTGTGATCGCCAGGAAAATAAGCATAAATACCACCGGAGCCACCGGGGCTGTGATAAAGTCGGTAAAATATCCGTCCTCTGCTGCCGCTCCGCCTTTTCCGCTTATATACGATACCGCATACCGGGTAACCCATCCGCCAATAACTGTATAGTAGGTCATAATCAGAGCCGGAACAAGAAATGTGATCTTCCCCAGAAAATCCCATCCGGGAGAAATCGCCCCAAATGCATCCAGTGCATTTTTCTTTGTTTTTCGTCCAATTGCAATATCTGTTGTCAGTAAGGTAAATCCAAAAGTTAAGACCAGTACCAGATATACAAGAATGAATAATCCGCCTCCGTCCTGGGCTGCCAGATACGGAAACCTCCATATATTTCCGACTCCTACCGCGCTTCCCGCTGCCGCCAGCACAAATCCCAGGGATCCGCTGAAGCTTCCTGCTTTCTTTTCCATAAATATGTCCTCACTTTACTGTAATACTTGATTTCTCTATTCTGAGGAATCAGAGACAGCGGTCTGTATTCCTGTTCAGAAAGATATGATTACCACTTTCTGCAGGCTGTTAAGATCTGCCGCACCAGCCCATTATAGGCAATTACAGTAAAATGGGCAAATTTCCATAAGTTTCTTTATAATAGAATCTTGACGCAAAAAGTTTCTTTATGATAGAATTTAGATACATTTCTGTATATTATAGATTTTTTAACTGTTAAAACACAGACAGTGTATATTCTTACGAAACAAGGTGAATCAAATTGAGCCAGATCAGTAAACATATTGGCGGACGTATCCGCAATCACAGAAAAAATCAGGGAATGACGCTTCAGCAGCTGGCAGACCTTATTCATAAAAGCCGCGCAACTCTCAGCAAATATGAAACCGGGGAGATTACTGTGGATGTAGAAACCCTCTACGACATTGCAGCCGCCCTTCACGTTGATGTAACACAGATTATGGATTACCAGCCGGAACGGCCTTTCACAGCCCCCATCTCTGAACATAAAATAAAAAGCCCTTTTTATCAGGCCCGTAAGCTCTATTTCTATTTTTACGATGGAAGGTATAAGCGCCTGAAAGACGGAGTGATACATATTCATCAAAGCGAGGACGGCAGTCAGTATGAGGCCTCTCTGTCCATCAGCGCCGTAACTCCTACCGGACGGAGCAGTGAAATCTACTATACAGGCAAAGTGGTCTACAGCGATATGCTGATCCGTTTTTCCTTCGTGAACCAGTACAACAGTCTGGAAGAAGACCTGCTTTATATTTTCAATCCTCTGGAGCTTCGTGATTTTACAGAGGGACTTCTCTGCGGCATTTCCAGCTCCGATTATATGCCCTGCGCTTTTAAATGCCTGGTGACCCTGACCCCTCAGGAGCCTACAGAGGAACTGAAACAGCATTTATTTTTTACCTCAAAGGAACTGCGCCGCTGGAAAAAATTAAATATGCTCATTGTGGACAACAAAGGCTGTCGGTAATCCGTTTACCAACAGCCTTTTGCCATTCTCATATCTTCTGTTTCTGATACTGTCCATTTACACAGGGCTTTGTCCGTCCTCAAATTTTACGGTACATCCACGTTATCTCGGTCCGTCCATATTTCGGTAAAGAAGATAAAAATGCACGAACTCTGAGATTCCCAGAATAACGATCAGAAGCAAAAGAATCACACCTTCTTTTGTGGTAAAAAACTCTGAAAGAGAAAGACCTCCTGTACCGCCCATCATAAGAAAAATCAGAAAAATGAATCCCAGCGCAGGAAGGGAATGATATAAAATCTTTACCCAACGGCGGCGTTTTGGCTCCATCTCTGTCTCATACAATTCCGGATGGATCATTTCACAATGGATCACGGCTACCGGTACCCGATAGGCCCGTCCATAATTTCTCTCTGCCCGGTACTCCACTCCGTCGATCTCAAACTCCGGATACATTCCTTCCTTTGTGATTACAAGATTCAGATCCTTTTCTTTTGCATATGCCAGAAGCGCATTTGTAAATTCCCGGGGATTGGTCACCGCATCATCCGGTATAAAGGTAAAGACCCTCTGCGCCTCTTCCCGTGCGATCTTTTTGTAATCCTCCACCCAACGGGTAAAATATCCGTCTCTGGCAGTATTCTTTTCCATCTTTTCCAGACATCTGTCTATATCCAGCCCCTCCAGAGTCGCTTTCTCTTTTCCCATCTGCTCACAAAAACTGATGGCAGACTGTAGCTTCTTTGCCTGTACCTCCAGCCTGACCTTCTGCATGTCCAAAGCATCTCCCATAGACAAATCTCCCTTAAGGATCAGACGAATCTGGTCAATGGGCATATCCAGCATCCTCAGCATACGAATAGTCTTTAATATCCGGATGTCCTCTTCTCCATATTCTCTGTAGGAATTGATCCGATTCCTTTTTGGACTGATCAGTCCCTGTTTTTCATAATAACGGATATTCTGGCCGGAAATACCACTGAGATTTTCCGCTTCCTTAATATTCATAATACTTACTCCACTCCTTTTCCACCTGCTCTTTGTGCTTCTGATGGCGCCATTTTTCAATCACTGTGATTTTATGGCTCCATTATAAGGGTTGTAGTAAGTATAAAGTCAAGCTTTTCTCGGAAAAAATATACAAAACACCAGATCATCTGCAAATATTCCAAGTTTCTGCTATTGTCGGATATCCACCAGCCCAACTTCTTTTACCGTATCGGTAAATTCCCAGCAGGAACCTTCTCCGGAAAGGTTGAGAAACGCCCTGGAAAGATCCGGTTCGTTTACGATCCATGCCATGTCCACCTGCACCTCTTCTCCTGCTTTCAGTGCAGGAATATAATTTCCGCCGTTTCCATATTCGTCATGAATACTGTAGTAAGTCATATCTGTACTGGAGGCAACACCGTCTCCTGTTACAAAATCGTATTCCACACCGTCTTTCTGAAAATTTTCAGCTTCAACATCTCTGACCGAATACGTTCCGTCCTTTTTATCAATCAGCATCAGACATCCATGATACAGCATATGATAAACAGGAGTTTCCGTTGGATTTTTGTAGGTGACCGTCACAAAAAGCAGCTTTTGGTTCACTGTTTCTGTCTTTACCACCTGATCCAGAGTTTCCACACCGTCTCCTCTTTTTATATAAGACAGGTTATTTTCTGCAAGCTTTCCGTTGCTTCCCAGAGCCTCCTTCCATCCGTCCGGAAGTGCTGCTCCATCCAGAAGACTGAGATCGTCAGAAACCTGTACAGAATCTACCCTCATCTGTACTTCATCCAGTTCCAGATATCCTCCATTTTCTGTTTCACCTGTTACTCTCTGTTCCAGCCATTCCCCTGGTTTTACTACAGAAAGCTCGTTCTCTGCTATGGAAGTCTCCAAAGGCTCCGCCTCTTCCGTTTCCGGTGAAACGTATTCACTCCAGGAATACAGATTTTCTGTTTTTTCCATTTCACCTGTCTTCACAAGAGAAATGTTTTCTGCAAATTTTACCGCATCTTCTTTTGTCACATCATCTCCGATGTTCATGATGACAACCTGGTATTCCTCCGGGCACAGAAGATAGATTACCTGGTTAAAAGTTTTATCCTGCTCCAGATCCTGAAATCTCAGGTAAATTCCCTCTCTGCTGCCAAAAGTTCTTTTCTCACTTTCTATTACTCCTGTTTCCGTAAGAATCTGATCCGTGTCATCACTGTCCAGAAGCACCGTTCCTATGGAAATCCCTCCCTGATCCGGTGTTTCTGAGTAAAAAAGCCTTGTTTTTCCAGAAGCATCATCTGCCCATTCCATTCCTTCCGGAATATACCCAGTCTGGATCTTCACCTGTGGGATTTCATCTGGAACTATAAGGGAAGCGGAGGCTTTTTCCATAGTTATCCCCGCAGAAATTCCATATTTCCCCTGTTTTTCCACATACATGGTGTATAACTGATATCCTGCGTAAGCCACTGTGGAAAATCCAAGAGCGCACAGAGCTGCCACAGCAGCCGCACGAGCAGGGCTCCATTTTCTTTTGTTCCGGGGAGTTCTTATGCTGACTGCCGTGCCTTTTTTCCCCAGTTGGTTTTCTACCTCCTCCACGATCATCCTGTGGATAAAATCAGGAGTCTCAGGCAGCTCTTTTCTGATCTCTTCCAGTCTCATATGGGTACCTCCATTTGCGTAAGTCTGTCCCTTAGCTGCATCCGCGCCCGAAAAAGCCGTTTCTGTACCGCCCCTTCTGTAATTTCCAGAATCTGTGCAATTTCCCTGATACTGAAATCCTCTCCATAATACAGGATCACCGGAATCCGAAGCTCCTCCTTTAGAGAGTTCACAGCTGAATAAAGATCACTGTAGTCCTTTTTCTCCTCAGCTTCCCCGGATGAAAATTCCTTTATTTCCTCCATGGAAACATATCGGCTTTCCCGGCGGAGCAGACTGTAGCACTCGTTGATCAGTATCCGCATCAGCCATGTTTTTGCATACTTCTCCTGTCTTAACGTATCTATTTTCTGAAACGCCTTTACAATAGCTTCCTGAATCGCATCTCCACAGTCCTGGTCGTTGTGCAGAATTGTTTTTGCAGTAAGGTACATTTGGCGTTCTGACTCCAGAATCAGCCTGCCAAGATTTTCTTTTGTCAATT
Source organism: uncultured Blautia sp. (assembly GCA_900553515.1). Lineage (GTDB taxonomy): Bacteria > Bacillota > Clostridia > Lachnospirales > Lachnospiraceae > Blautia_A. The sequence continues at coordinate 52,294 of USDN01000012.1, forward strand.
CTCTGCTCCTTTCCTTACCGGCCGGTAATGTGTTTCTGTATATTAGACGCTGCTGATTCAGAAATATCCCCGGATTTGCAAATGAAAGCACCTTTTTTTGTTTCTATCTTACTGTAAGCCAGGAATCTACATTTCCAAAATGTACTGCTTCCAGTTTATCCACATCGATCGCCTGTGCAAAGCTTCCTGAAATTTTTACAACCCCCTTTTCCTCATTCCAGTGTTCTTCGTCGCCGCCAATGCCGCCGCCGGATTCATAATCCATTTTTACAACCGTACCGTCCTGATAGCGAATCTGGTCTATATGCGCTCTTCCTGTAAGATCCATACCGTAATCATCACCATTATACTCAAACCGGTTTCTTTCATCCTCATACACCTTCATAGCTTCCTCGTAATTCAGATAAAGAGTATATTTTAAAGGAGAAAGCTCCATGGCATCTACTGTAATCTCATATCCTCCAAAATCACATTTCCTGTTTACATCCAGCTTCGTCATGGACAAAATATCATCCAGTGTCCATTCAAATTTCCAGACACCTTCCGCCACTACTTCTCCATCCTCTGCCTTATCTCCTCCCTGGGTCAGGTTCTTCAGCTCCATCTGAACAGTTTTACCGCTGAGGTCATAGTCACCATTATATGACAGAGAAACTTCATAATACTGCAAGTGTGGGGAGATATCCGATATTCCCTCAGGATACGCCAGTCCGGCCCCTGCCCCACGGCTTCCCAGTTCATCCATGTCATATGTGGAGGTTCCGTCAATTTTAATATTCAGACCATCCTCAAAGGATGTGGTATCATCCATAGAAATACTGTCGTCTGTTTCTATTTTAAACAGTGCATACAGAAGATTCTGATCCTGAACCGTATTTACAAGCGTGATAGTCACTCCATTCTGTGTCTGGGACTGACCAATTCCTTTGATATATCCCTGATCTGCCAGAGATTCCTGCTGTTCTTTTGATGGATTCAGCCTTTTCTTTAACACATCGTTCCACTGAAAAAGCTCTCCTGCCACAATGGTAGTGACTGCAAGACTGCATAATATGGCCGCTGCGGCAAGTATCCGTATCATCATTTTTCTGCTTTTCTTTTTATAATGGATAATTTTCTTATTTTCAATCTGCTTTAACGTTTCCTCGAATTTTATATGAAATTCTTCCGGTACTTCCGGCGCTGCTTTTTTCCAGTTATGATCTGACATAATTTCTCCTCCTTCTACCGTAACTGCATCTTAGTTTCTGTCGCTTTTACTGGCAAACAGCTTTCCTATTCTGTAAGCTGTTCCTTCAAAAGAGCTCTTGCCCGTGAAAGTCTGCTTTTGATGGTTCCTTCCTGCATATGCAGGATTTCTGCGATCTCCTTTTGGGAAAAACCTTCTATATAATACAGCGTTACCAGAATCCTCAGCTCTTCCGTAAGATTCAGGATAGCCATATACAAATGCGTATATTTTTTATTTTCTGCCGCACCCGCATTTTCCATATATTCCTCATAGGAGATCACGCATTTCCTTTTTCGCAGAACCCCATTGCACTCGTTAATCAGTATCCGTGTAATCCAGGTTCGGAAAAACTGATCCTGTTTCAAAGTATGCAGTTTTTCATAAGCTTTCAGAAGTGTTTCCTGTACGGCATCTGCACAGTCTGAATCATTTTTCAGAATAGACTTTGCCACATGGTACAGCATGGATTCTGACTGCCGTATTTCTCTGATAAATACATCTCTTGTCATTGTTGGTTGTCTCCTTCTGTCCGACCGGAGTAATTTGCGCGCGTTTGTTTCTTTTATTTTACACTAATTAGATGCAGGCAGGGGGGATTTGGTTCTGGAAGTAGAAAGAAAATTTATTTTTATGCAACAGAAAAACCCCGGAAACCTTTAGGCTCCGGGGTAATCTTACGTTTGGACACAATGAGCATTACTGCTCTAATCTATATTAAGATTTAATTACTCGATAGTGGAAGCAACACGGCCTGATCCAACAGTACGTCCACCTTCACGGTATCAGAATGTGGTGTTGTGGTGTGTAAATGATGATTTTTCGTGTGATTTGTGGGAAAAATCCAGATTTCCGACTATGTCCATATGGTTTTTGGGGATTTTGTTATCATGGTGTTATCACGTATATAATGCATTCTTATTAGGCACTCTGCGGCAACATCTTTTTAATTTCTTCCACTTCACTTCTTGGAAGAGAACCATTTTTGTAAATATATGTAATAAACTGATTTAATCCCTTCTTCTCCAAAGCTGAAACATATACACTATTTTCTCCAAACGCTTCTATCAATTGCTTTTTGAGTCCAAATAATATATCCAAATTATTATATTTTTTTTCTATTGAGTCTTTTGATAAAAGATATATTTTTTTCATCCTAGTTATAATCTCATCACTTCGTTCTTCTATATTTTTTTCGTTAAATTGGTCATATTTTTTTGCAAAACTAACCAAATAGGGAATATTACTTTCTAGCAATTTATCTTTCTTTTTATCATAAGAAGAATTTTTCATTATACCATTTAATCCATCGGGACAAACTAGCAAATTTCCTAAAGAATATCTTATATCTTCATTAGAATCATCATTCAAAACATGTTCTACATTGAATTTTGAAAAATCATACTGTGCATATTTATTTGTTTCTTATATTAAAACTAAAGGTTTCAAAAAATATACCAACAACTTTGAAGAAATATTTTTTCTATTAGTCTTATTTGAATATACAATATTTTTTAATCCATTTTCTAAAACATTCTCTTTACTGTAATATGTAGAATACTTCTTCAAAAATTTAAGTATTGCATATTCTACTCTTCTACTCTCACTAGATTTAAAAATTTCATTAGATAATATGTAAACATCTCCATCTATTTTATTACTTGATCCATTATCCAAGTTAAATGTCACCCAGAAATTTCTCAACATTATTAAATATTGATGATAACTATCTATATCTAATATCTCTTCTGCATATTTCATCTTTAAAGCAAGTAGCACCGACCTTACCTGCTTATTCCGTTTTAATTTGAAATATTCATATACTTCTTTTTCTATATCATCACCTACTATTGAATCAATCCCATAATAATATTCTGCTCCCTGTATAAAAAAATCAAAAAATTTTGGTAAATCTTTCTGATTATTTTCTCTCAGTTGTTCTTTTGTAATTTCAAACAGCTGTTCTTTTTTCAACCTATTTTTATAATGCCAACAACGATACATATGTAAATAATAATCATCTAAATCCACTTTCTCTAATCGTTGTTCCAAATCTGCCCATTTGGTTTTATATGTATCTAAAAGAGATTTCGGTTTCAAATACTTAAACAAGTAATTTTTTAGCAATTCAATTTGTTTTAATTTCACTCCACGTGCATTCAGTATTTCAAAAATATTATATACTTCCTCCTCCTGCATCGATGAGATTGTCACAACACGTGTCTCCAAAAATTGTTTTGTTAATGTTGCAAGTTCCTGTAAATTCAACCTTTGGAAATCCGTTACAAAAAATTTAAATGCTCTTAAAATAACACTCGGTTCCTTTCTTTGGCTTGCAATAAGAACGTGATATCTTTCCAAGTTACTCTCTTGTATATCCATCAAATCTTGATTTAATTCAACAAATTCTTCATATCCATTTTCAACTTTAATACTATCATCATTCCCCAAAGTACGATTAATAATCAAATCCTGCAAATACGCAATATTACCATCACATTGCTTTTTTATATTGACATCTGTCGTACCATCCTTCATTTTTTTAAAGCAAAAAATCAATGAAAAAATGACTATCTGTAATGTTAAAATTCTTTGTTGTCCATCAATTATCGCAACCATCCCTCCACTTGACTGTTTTCTTTCAAATACCATGCTACCAATAAAATGACTCCAGTCTGGCGTTACCTCTGCACAATAGCGGACATCTTTTATAAGTTGTCCCCAGTGTAATTCCCTCCATACATAATTTCTTTGATATCTTGGTATAAAAAAGATATCATCATTTTTAAATAACTGTGTAATATTTTGATCTAATACTTCAAATGCCATTATCTTTTATCCTCTTTATATTGACTTATTATCCAACAGTACTTTATTTCTTTATCCGTTTCACATATTCATAAATTCGTTTAAGCATTCCCTCTTTATCTTCACCTAATTCACTACAGATTTTATCACCAAATCCCATATATGTATTGAATCCGAGCATATATACAGCCATTGCCATAGATAACTCACCATTTTCATCACCATACAATGATGCCACTTTTCTCAATTCATCACTAACCGTATCATGTGGAACCTCAACACCATCCTCTTCATTTACAACAGAATTAATCACCTCTGGCAACACCATACACATCTTATAAAATGCATCTTCTTCACCAGTGAGAATTGCATAAAACTGATCCATACTCACACGACGAATCAATCTATGCTGTACATTTTTCCCATCAACTTTTGTTGACCATTTTATAT
>USDN01000013.1 GCA_900553515.1 uncultured Blautia sp.
GCGGAACATCCGGAAGCGATGATCACGATATCGTTTGCGATACATTTCTTCATCAGCTCGATATGTGCATAGTCAGGACGGATTTTCGGGTTGTTACATCCAACCATGGCAACTGCACCGCGGATAACACCGGATGTAATACACTCAAGGAGCGGTTTGGTTGTTCCAAGCTCATCTACCTGAGAGTTGGTAACGCCGTCCAGAGTTTTTACGATTGCTTCTACAGAATAACCAACAGTAGCTTTCTGTTTCAGCTGCGGAATATGTACAAGCTCCGGTTTTCTGTTCTTGAAGTTGTCAATAGCAAGCTTAACGATTGCTTTTGCATTTTCTCCTGCTGTTTCCGCATCGAATCTGATGAAATCAGAATCCGGCATCTGAGCGATCGGAGAAGTTGTGATGAATTTTGTATGGAAGCATTTGCTCAGTGGTCCTAATGCAGGGAAGATACACTGAACGTCTACTACGATAGCTTCACATGCGCCTGTAAGAACTACGTTCTCCTGCTGCAGGAAGTTACCTGCCATCGGGATTCCGCGGCGCATAGCTACTTCGTTGGATGTACAGCAGACACCGGATACGGTGATTCCTTTTGCTCCAACAGATTTTGCGTAGTCGATCATTTCCTTGCTGTCTGCATACTCACAGATCATCTCGGAAAGACTCGGATCATGTCCGTGAACGACGATGTTTACGTTTTCCTCAACCATAACGCCAAGGTTTGCTTCTGTGTCAACCGGCTTCGGAGTTCCGAAAAGAACGTCGGAGAATTCTGTTCCCATCATGGAACCGCCCCATCCATCAGCAAGACCACAGCGGATAGACTGTTTTACAAGCGCTTCCGGAAGAGAAGAACATCCCATATGTGTCATATGCATAGAGGAAGCTACCTCACGGTCAATTGCACGCGGTGCGATTTCATTTTCAATGAGTCTTTCTTTCTGTCCTGCTGGCATTCTGTCAAGGAATCTCTGGTAGCCAAATGGTTTACCATACTCCATAAGACCAACCTCAGCCATCTCATGAGCCAGATCGTAGATATCTTTGCCTTCTGTTTCTACTCCCCACTCTTTTGCGATGCGGATCAGCTTCTCAGGATCCTTTACCTTATAGTTTCCATCCGGTTTTACACAGTGAAGTGTGTGACAGATCTCACGACCATGGTCAGAATGTGTTGCAGCTCCGCCAGCTGTAAATTTCAGGAAATTACGTCCTACGATACCATGTGCATCACAACCGCAGATTCCTCTCGGAGCTTTTGCAGTGATACGGCATGGTCCCATGGAACAGATACGGCAGCAGATTCCCTTTTCACCGAATTTACAGTGTGGAGTCTGGTTTTTTACACGCATCTGCCAGGAATCCGCGCCAACCTTGGCTCCGGTCTCTAACAGTCTGTTGGTGGCAGCTTCAAATTCTTCCACTGTCGTTAATTTGAATTCACTCATTATAGACCTCCTTTAATGATACATGATATTTCATGTATATTTTTCTTTCCTTGTATTTTTTTAATAAACCATGGAACAGAACCCATCCCCGCCCATGGGTTATTTCATGTAAAAAGCGACCAGGGCTTCTCCTCCCCGGCATAACATCTCTGCCCGTCAGGGGGGGGGCAGAGACATACGATATATTACAGTTCCAGGTTATCCACAATTCTGCGGAGCGCCTGTTTTACAGGATTATCTTCCGGAAGTGATGCTGTCGGACGTCCCTCGCAGTCATACTCATAAACCGCCTCATCCTGAGGTACCACACCCAGAAGCTTCAGACCCTGGTTCTCGATCTCCTCCAGAACTCCAGGATTCAGTTCACCCTTAGGAGCCCGGTTTACGATCAGACCCACAGTAGTCGGATGCATATTGCACTCCTCGATCAGCTTTGCGATCCTTCCCACTGCCTGGATACCGCGTCTGGAACAGTCACTGACCAGAATCGCTGTCTGCATTCCCGGAAGAACGCCGCGGCTGATATGCTCCATGCCCGCTTCATTGTCTACCACGAAATACGGATAATTGTTCTGATACTTTGCAAGCTGTGCCTGGAGAAGTCCATTCACATAGCAGTAACAGCCTTTTCCCTGTGTTCTTCCCATAACCAGAAGATCAAAGTCATCATCCTCGATCAGAGCGTCTTCAAATCGAAGTTCCGCATAATCCGCCTTTGACATTCCTGTAGGAATCGGGCTTTTCGCTGCGATCTCTGCCTGGGCGATTTCTTCGCGGACATCCCCCAGGGTAGTATCCACTTTCACGCCAAGGACTTCATTCAGATTGGAATTCGCATCCGCATCCACCGCAAGAACCGGGCCTTTGCCTTTCTCACAGAGATACTGGATCAGCATTCCGCATAAGGTTGTCTTTCCTACGCCGCCTTTTCCTGCGACGGCAATCACATGTGCCATAAAATAGCTGCCTCCTGATTTCTGTCAAAATTAAATCTACGCTGTTTTATTCACAGCTGAGTTTTACAATGCTGTTGGCTAGATCCACCATAAGTATACGGCCTTCCACAACTCTTTCATCACCCATGATATCCCTGAGGATCACTTTATCCCCGTCCACATCAATACGGCTTACATTTTTAAATATAACTGACTCGTCACTTTCTTTATATACAGTCGCAAGACACATCTTCATTACCTCCTGATACCGGTCTTTTTATTTCAGTTCCTCTTTTACAAGTGTGAGGGCAAGTCCCAGACGCATATTGCTCTTCTGGAAATCTGCCACTGCGTCTCTGATCGCTTTCGCAGATGCAGCCAGTCCCATTTTATCCAGATTGTCCGCCATCTGGTCAAGCTCCTGCGCATGATGCTCATTGTGCTGGAGCATATAGGTAAGAAGCGCCACTGTTTCTTTTCCACAGTCGCCGCCCTGACAGGAACCGCAGTGTTCATGTGTATGATTCCGGCATTCAGCCTCATGAGAATGAACATGCTCTCCACCGGCTTCATGGGTATGTGCATGAGAATGTGTCACCCCATCTGCGTGTGTATGTTCATGAGTATGCTCGTGTGTATGTTCATGTCCATGCTGGACCAGATTACCGTTCTCGTCTTTAATAAGATGCATTTTTTACTCCTTTCTCTATTGCCTGATAGCATAGAACAGAGCCTTCACTTTTAGAAAAGCGCAGACTTCTGACAAGAATTTATCAATTACATATATTATACATCGTTCCCTGTAGATAAGCAAGGTGTTCTTAATAAAATTCCCTGAAAAATATATAAAAAACACCTGTATTCATTTCACTGTTTTTTACATTTTTTCAGTTTTTTCTTCCTCCGCTCTTTTATTGATATTTCTCTAACAATCATGTCTTTTTATTAACATAATATATACTCATCTCTTCGTAGTAAATATTTAATAAATTTGATGTTCTTCTTTCACAATTTTATGTTATAATAGCACGCATGTGAGTAAGAAAATAGCCGGTAGACGGCTGGAATCAGGCCGAACGCAAGGAGGATACATTTTGACAACTGCCGTATTTTTAAATAATGATAAACGAATGCCTCTTCTGGGGCTGGGTGTATATAAGGCAACCGGAGAAAGCGAAGCCGAAAACGCGATCATACACGCTGTAAAATGCGGATACCGACTGATCGATACTGCTTCTGCATATAAAAATGAAGAAGGCGTCGGAAGGGGTATTGCAAAATGTGGCATCCCCAGAAAAGATCTTTTTGTCACTACAAAAATCTGGAATAATGCACAGAGGCTCGGGGATATAGAAGGAGCTTTTCAACGAAGCCTCGATCGCCTTGGTCTGGATTACATTGACCTTTACCTGATCCATTGGCCAGTTCCAGGCTGCTATCTCAGCACCTGGAAAGAACTGGAAAAAATCCTCGGTTCCGGCAGAGCGCGTTCTATCGGAGTCAGCAATTTCGGTATCCATAATCTGGAAGAGCTGAAAAAAGTATCCGGGATCGTGCCTGCCGTCAACCAGATTGAATGCCATCCGCTCTGTTATCCCAGAGAGTTGATTGACTATTGCCAGGAAAACGGAATCCAGGTTCAGGCTTATGCCCCTCTTGCAAGAGGCGCTTATCTGGATCACGATGTGCTGTGCGTTCTTGGCACGAAATATGCCCACACGCCAGCTCAGGTGGGCCTGCGCTGGGCAGTGCAGAAAGGAATTTCTGTTATTCCCAAATCCACCAATCCCGAACGCATAGAATCCAACGCAAGAATTTTTGATTTTACCATCGACCAGGAAGACATGGACCTTCTGGATACCCTGAACCAGGATTATCACAGCGCCAGTGTTCCCGAAGATCTGAGAGGAGTTTCTCTTTAAATAACCGCAGATATGATTTCACCCCGCGTTTCAATACGCGGGGTGCTTTTCTTTCTGTTTTTACCATGGAAGCATAGGTGTCTCCACCTTCTTATCTCTGAGCATCAGATCCTGCACTGCTTCAGCCGCAGGCTTATCTTCAAACAGAACCTTATTCACTTCTTCAATAATAGGCATTTCCACCTGATATTTCTCCGCAAGACTCTTTGCAGCCTTAGCGGAATAAACACCTTCTACCACCATTTTTACCTCATCCATAGCTTCCTTCATGGTATATCCTTTTCCCATAAGATATCCGGCTTTACGGTTACGGCTATGAACACTGGCACAGGTAACAATCAGATCGCCCATTCCCGATAATCCATAAAATGTTTCTATCTTCGCTCCCATTTTTGTACCAAGGCGGGCAATTTCCGCAATTCCCCGAGTGATCAGTGCAGCCTTTGTGTTGTCTCCATATCCCAGGCCGTCCGCAGTGCCCGCTGCAAGAGCAATCACATTTTTTAAAGCACCGCCAAGTTCCACTCCAAGAATATCCGGTGTAGTATACACACGGAATACCGGACTCATAAAAATTCCCTGAAGGAACTCTGCAGTCTCCCTCTTCTCCGCACTTACCACGCAGGTAGTGGGAATTCCTTTTCCAACTTCCTCCGCATGACTTGGACCGGAAAGAACACATACATCTGCCTGAGGGATCTCCTCGCTGATGATCTCGCTCAAAGTCATCAATGTATTTTCTTCCACACCCTTTGCCACATTGACAATGATCTGACCTTTTCTGGTAAAGGAAGACATCTGATGAGCTGTGCTTCTGGTAAATGGAGACGGCACTGCAAGAACAGCCACATCCGGATCCAAAAGACTTTTTTCCAGGTCTGTTGTAATCTCCATATTATCCGGAAGATGAACTCCCGGAAGTTTAGACTCATGCTCTCTCTTTTCACAAAGCATCTCCACTTCATCTGCAAGGGCAGACCAAAGTGTCACTTCATGACCGTTGTTATAAAGCAGAACAGCAAGGGCAGTTCCCCAGCTTCCGGCTCCCAGCACACTGATTTTCGCCATTTTTTCCACCTTTTAACCTTTCTTGTTCTTTGTTTTTCCCAGATATATCCGATTTTCCGTTCCATTCAAAAGGCGTACCACATTGGCTCTGTGTCTAAAAAAAGCAAGAGCCGTCATCAGTCCCATAACTACATACATTTCTGTCATATGAGCAGGATCCATCCCATAAGCTCCACTCTGTCCCCAAAAGAGCATTGCCAGAAAAGCAGCCAGATACGCACTTAAGGAACAGACTGACACATAATGCGTTGTAAAAAACAATGTGAAAAAAAGCACCGCACAGATCAAAAAGATCCTCCAGTCAAAGGCAAGGATAAATCCCACCGATGCTGCAATTCCTTTTCCTCCTCTGAAATTCAGATAAAAAGGAAAATTATGTCCCAGGATACAGCCCGCCGCTGCATAAACAGTCAGAAGCGGCAGAATGTCACTGTATGTCTTTCCCAGGAAAAGTTTCACCAGAAAAATTGCTGCCACGCATTTCAGACAGTCTCCCAGAAGTGTCATTGCACCGGCTTTTTTTCCAAAAGTACGAAGGGCATTTGTTGTTCCTGCGTTTCCGCTGCCATGTTCTCTGATATCGGTTTTATAAAACCTGCTGATAATGTATGAGGTCTGAAAAAGGCCGCACACATACCCGATCGCCAAACAAATCAATCGTTCCATATTACTCTCATTCCTTTTCTCCGCGCTGACGGATAATAAACTTCAGAGATGTTCCTCTGAAACCGAAAGCCTCCCTGATCTTATTCTCAATATATCTTGTATAAGAGAAGTGCATCAGTTCTTTATCATTCACAAAAATAACAAAAGTAGGCGGACGCACTCCTACCTGAGTCATATAATAGATCTTCAGACGCTTGCCCCTGTCTGAAGGCGGCTGCTGCATGGCAATCGCTTCAGAAAGAATCTCATTAAGCACACCAGTCTGGATACGAAGAGTCTGATTTTCGATCACAGCATCAATAGTCTCAAAAAGACGGTTGAACCTCTGTCCTGTTTTTGCAGAAATAAATACAAGTTCCGCATACGGCATATATGCCAGGACATCACGGATACGGTTCGTATGTTTGTAGATTGTCTTATCATCCTTTTCGATCGCATCCCATTTATTTACTGCAATGATCACACCCTTGCCTTTTTCATGGGCAATTCCCGCGATCTTGGCATCCTGTTCCGTAACCCCTTCTGTTGCATCGATCACGATCACTACCACATGAGCGCGCTCTACTGCAGTCACCGTACGGATCACACTGTAACGCTCGATTTCTTCTTTTACTTTACCTTTTCGTCTCAGGCCTGCTGTATCAATAAAGATATAATCTTTTCCCTGCCACTTCACTCTTGCATCTACCGCATCCCTGGTTGTTCCCGCAATATCTGAAACAATCACACGGTCTTCGCCCAAAAGCTTATTGATAAGAGAAGATTTACCCACATTTGGTTTTCCTACTACTGCAATTCTGGGAATATCCTCTTCTTCTCCTGTGTCTGCTCCCTCAGGAAATTCCTTTACCACCTCATCCAGCATATCACCGATCCCAGTACGGTTTGCCGCAGAGATCGCATGAGGCTCTCCAATACCCAGGTTGTAAAACTCATAAACATCCATCATATATTTATGAATGCTGTCAACTTTATTCACCACAAGTACAACCGGTTTCTGACTGCGGCGAAGCATATCCGCTACTTTCGCATCAGAATCCACCAGCCCCTGCTTCACATCCGTGATAAAAATAATCACGTCTGCTGTATCAATGGCAATCTGAGCCTGTTCTCTCATCTGCGAAAGAATGATATCACCGCTCTCCGGCTCGATTCCTCCTGTATCGATCAAAGTAAAGGATTTATCCAGCCATGTAACATCTGCATAGATCCTGTCTCTGGTAACTCCCGGTGTGTCCTTGACAATCGAGATCATCTCTCCTGCAAGGGCATTAAACAACGTGGATTTTCCTACATTAGGCCTCCCCACGATCGCAACTACTGGCTTGCTCATACATCTGTCTCCTTATCTGTTTATTATGCTCAGGCGGATCCAGTATGGAAGCTACCAGATCAGCCCCGTCTTCATCTACAATTACAATTTCTGTTTCCAGTTCTTTTTCAAGCTCTTCCACTAAAATATCATCAAGGAATACATCCTCGCCGCTTCTTAGCATATTACACGGCAGAAGAAGTTTTTCTCCCAGATTTTCCCCTTTCAGCTGTTCACGGAGATCCGTACCTGTGATCAGACCGGAAACCGTGATCATCTCTCCAAAAAAGTGATTGGAAATCGTTCTGACATTTACCCTTACATTCGGAAACTTCTCCTGCACTTTATCCACACATTTTCTGATATATGGGGCTGCAAGTTTTCCCGTAGCAATGGTCATTTCCATAGAACGCTGATCCCCGGTACGCTCTGCTACCGCTTTACTTACTTCTGTTTCCAGAAGTCTCAGCATTCCCACACCGTTTTCCAGCTGCAGATAACCGTCATACCGCTCCTCCTCAGGAAGCTCCTCCCCCGCAAGGATATACCATTCATCTGAAGCATGGATAAAATGGATTCCATATTCTGCATACATTTTTTTCTGCCAGCGGTGGATCTGTTCCAGGACTTTTTTTGCATCTTCCTGTCCAAAAGGCTCCAGCGGGTAAAGACCCTCCCGAAATTTAGAAAGACCTACCGGAACCACTGATACGCTCTGAAGCACAGGCGCATAAGCCGAAAGTTTTTCCAGACTATGCTCCAGTTCCTCACCATCATTGACTCCTTTGCACAGAACGATCTGTCCATTCATCGCGATCCCTGCTTCAAATAGCTGATCCGCCTTCTTAAGAGCATCTCCGGCAAAACGGTTATGAAGCATTTTGCACCGAAGTTCAGGATTCATCGTCTGAAAAGAAATATTGATCGGTTCCAGACGGTAACGGATGATCCGCTCAACATCATGCTGACTCATATTTGTCAATGTCACGTAATTCCCCTGAAGGAAAGAAAGTCTGGAATCATCATCCTTAAAATAAAGGGTCTCACGCATTCCTGGCGGCATCTGGTCGATAAAGCAGAACATACAGTGATTGGTGCAGGAGCGATATTCATCCATCAGTCCGTTCTCAAACTCAATCCCCAGATCTTCTTCATATTCCTTTTCCACTTCCAGTTCCCACAGTTCCCCGTCTGCTTTCTGAATCTGAAGAGTTACAAGTTCATCATTCATAAGGTATCGGTAATCAAAAACATCCTCTACCGGTGTATCATTGATTGCTTCCAGGATATCTCCCGGCTCCAGTTCCAGTTCCTGGGCGATGCTGCCAGGAAGAACTCTGGAGATCACATGTTTCTTTTTTTTCATAAAATTCCTTTCTGCTGCATGTGCAGCGCGCCTGTCTGCATCCAGGCACGCACTGACAAGATACCTTGCAGTACCCTGACGCTGTAACCATAATAACAATTTTATATGTAAAAATCAATAAATTCCTTGACTGGATTTAGGGCAAATGTTATAAATGTAGTAGTACTCAATATTTTATTATTTAAACTCAGGAGGAAAATTATGCCGAATATAGAGTTACTTGAAAAGTCACTTCCAGTTGCACCGATCCGTATTGCAGCCCTTTCCGGCTGTCAGGAGCTTGCCAGGGAGGTTGATAAGAAGCTTGTAAAATTCCGTAAAGAGCTGGTTGCCAAAAAAAATTCTGACAGCATCCCTCAGGGATACTGCGAACCGTCATTCCTTGTAGAATGTGAATGTGTCCGTTTCGGCACCGGAGAGGGAAAAGGCTACATCAAGGAATCTGTCCGCGGTACAGACCTCTTTATTATGGTAGATATAACAAATTATACTGAAACCTATACCGTCTGCGGACATGAGAACCATATGTCTCCTGACAACCATTATCAGGATCTTAAGCGTATCATCTCTGCTGCAACAGGTAAAGCTCACAGAATCAATGTGATCATGCCGTTCCTTTACGAAGGACGCCAGCACCGCCGTTCCAAAAGAGAATCTCTTGACTGCGCTCTGGCACTGAAAGAATTAAGCGATATGGGTGTTGCAAACTTCATCACCTTTGATGCCCATGACCCCCGTGTACAGAACTCCATTCCGCTGAATGGTTTTGATAACTTCTTCCCTACATACCAGTTCCTGAAAGCACTGGTAAAAAATGTACCTGACTTCAAGATGGACAACGATCATCTGATGATCATCAGCCCCGACGAAGGTGCTATGTCAAGAGCCGTTTACTTCTCCAATATCCTTGGAGTAGATATGGGTATGTTCTACAAAAGAAGAGATTACTCCACCATCGTAAACGGCAAGAATCCTATCGTAGCCCATGAGTTCCTTGGCGACTCTGTAGAAGGCAAGGATGTTGTCATCATCGACGATATGATCTCTTCCGGAGAAAGTATGCTTGATGTTGCCAAGCAGATCAAAGAACGTCACGCAAGACGCGTATTCATCTGCACAACCTACGGACTGTTTACAGATGGTCTTGACAAGTTTGACGAGTATTACGAAAAAGGATGGATCGACAAAGTTATCACCACCAACCTGAATTACCGCATCCCTGAACTTCTCACCAAACCATATTATATAGAGGCAAATATGAGCAAATACCTTGCAAGTATCATTGATATCATCAATCATGATGTTTCTGTAGAAAAAGTTCGCTCCAGCAATGAGAAGATCATGGATCTCATTAACAAAGTAAATAACTCCAAATAAATATAATGGCTGTGGTCTGAAAACCACAGCCGTTTTTTTACTTCCTGATGCCAAGAAAAGCTCCCAGATTTCCCCTTTTTCCCTTTGACGCCCTGTGTGAAAACAAAAAATCCGGGTTGCAGCAGGTACAGATACCCGGCATGGAAATATGTTCCGGCAAAATCCCTGCCCGCAGGAATATCTGTCGGTTAGCCTCCCAGAGATTCAGCTGATACTTTCCATTTTGTTTTTTATAAAACAGTTTCGGCCAAAGCTCCGAAGAAAATACCTTCTGAAACTCCACAATCACATCTTCGCTGACCTCATAACATTCCTGACAGATAGAAGGACCTACCGCCGCATATATATCCGCCGGATCCGATCCATAGTTTTTCCGAAGTGCCTCCACCGTCACCTGTCCGATCCCTGCAGCTGTGCCTCTCCATCCCGAGTGAGAAAGTCCAACTGCCTTATGCACCGGATCCACAAAATAAAGAGGAACACAATCTGCATAAAAAGTTGCCAGCACCAGCCCCGGAACATTTGTCACCATCCCATCCACATCTGTATACGGACGAGGTTTTGTGATTCCGTTTCCTCTGTCCTCTTCCGTGACAACACGGACATTTGCAGTATGAGTCTGATCAGAAGTCACGATATCTTCCGGCGAAAATCCCAACGCTGCAGAAATTCTTCTGTAATTTTCCCTTACCGCTTCCTCTTTATCTCCTCTGGCAAAGCTCAAATTCATCGAAGCATAGATTCCCTCGCTGCATCCTCCCAGACGAGTACTGAAGCCATGGACAAATCCAGACAGCTTGTCAAATTCCGGATAAGAAAGAAAAGTAACTCCTTCTTTCTCACAAACTTTCATATGAGGTTTATCTTCCTGTTTCCATACAATCTTCATAGACTTCCTCCTTTTTATCGGTGGTGATCAAAAGCATTCTGTATCCACTGGATATGTTCACCATCAATAGCAATCACGTCAAATCTGCAGGGTATATCCAGTCCCCATCTCTGTTTCAAAAGGTAAAACTCTGCTGTACGGCTGATTGCCCTTTGTTTGCGCCAGTCAACTGCTGCCGAAGCCCGTCCGTGTTCTCCCGTATATCTGTATTTCACTTCCACAAACACCAGATATTTCCCATCTCCTGCAATCAGATCAATTTCGCCAAATCTGCAGCGAAAATTTCTTTCTATGATGAACAATCCCTGTTTTTCCAAAAAAGCAACCGCTTTCTGCTCATAATGGCTGCCCACCTTACGTTTGTTGATAACTCTCTCTCTTTTCCTGTTCGTGTAGGTATCTTATGTATTTTATTTTCAAATTTCCATGATGTTTATCATTTCACACAAAATGAGTGATAAAACTCGCTCTGTGGATCGGTGAGGGACCATATTTTTTCAGCGCCTCAATATGTTCTGAAGACCCATATCCCTTATTGGAAGCAAATCCGTATCCAGGCATTGCCTTATCATACTCCACCATAAGTCTGTCCCTGGTAACCTTAGCCACAATACTGGCTGCCGCAATAGAAGCACTTTTGGCATCCCCTTTGATAATAGGTACCTGAGGGATCTCTATCTGAGGAATGGTCACTGCATCATTTAAAAGAAGCTGTGGACGTACAGAAAGTTCAGACACTGCCTGACGCATCGCTTCGTAAGTTGCCTGAAGGATATTGATCTCATCAATACGCGCAGGAGAAACCATCCCTATCCCCACGCTGACAGCTTCTTTCAGGATCACTTCATAAAGTTCTTCACGTTTTTTTGCTGACAGCTTTTTGGAATCATTCAGATACAGGATTTTATGACCTTTTGGAAGTATCACCGCACAGGCTACTACCGGTCCTGCCAGCGGCCCTCTTCCAACTTCATCAATCCCGCAAAGGTAACCCAAATGATCATATTTGTGTTCATACTCCATCATCTGTTCCATACGGAGTTTTTCTTTCTGAACAGCTTCTGCTGCTTTTCTGCTTTTTTCAATCAGTTTCTGAACACCGCTTCTGGCGTCTTCCTGATACAGATCCCAAAGCCTGCTCTGCTCTTCCAAAGAACACGCCTCAAACTCTGCCCTGATTTCTGCGATTTTTTTCATTTGTTCACTCCTTCGGAGCCCATTCCAGGGTAATACGGCCAAGTTTTCCGCTTCTGAAATCGTCAAAGAAAAGTCCTGATGCTTTTGCATAGTCCAGTTCTTCACCCTTTTTCAAACATCCTCTTGCCCTTGCAATCCCCTGAAGGATCTCAAGTGCTTCTTCTGTCTCATCTGTTTCATATCGATTTTGAAGAACTCCCGGATAGCTTTCTTTCAGATAACTGATAAGAGAAAGAGCAAGTTCTTCCATATTCAGGATATCGTCCTTAATCGAGCCTACATAAGCAAGACGGATACCAACCTCCTGATCCTCAAATTTGGGCCAAAGGATTCCCGGCGTATCAAGGAGTTCTACATTTTTGTTCAGACGTATCCACTGTTTTCCCTTTGTTACACCTGGACGGTTTCCGGTTTTAGCACAGGCTTTTCCGGCAAAAGTATTGATAAAGGTAGATTTTCCTACATTTGGGATACCAGCGACCATGGCACGTATCGGCCGGTTTTTGATTCCCCTTCTCCTGTCTCTTTCAATTTTTTCTCTGCAGGCCTCCTGGATCACATTCTGGATAGCCTTCATTCCGGATCCGTTTCTGGAGTCTACTTTTACAACATGAAATCCTTTCTTCTGGAAAAAATCTTTCCAGACCTCATTCTGTCTTTCATCTGCCAGATCCGCTTTATTTAAAAGAATCAATCTCGACTTATTTTGTCCGAGTCTGTCAATATCCGGATTCCTGCTGGACATAGGGACCCGCGCATCAACCAGTTCGATGATCAGGTCGATCAGTTTAAGATCCTCCTGCATCTGTCTTTTTGCCTTGGTCATATGACCAGGATACCACTGTACGTTCATATATACCTAGCCTTTCAAAATTCCTAACTTTTCCCTGGGAGAACAGGTAAACCAGAGTTTTCCTACAATATAGCGTTTTTTTACTGTTCCAATATCTGCATATCGACTGTCTTCACTGTTGTTTCTGTTGTCTCCCAAAACAAAATATTCTCCAGATTTCAAATTTACCCCATTTTCAGCCAGACCAGGGTTTATGATCTCCGGATAATCTGCCGCTTCATCATATACTTCTCCATCAATATAAATAACTCCATTCCGGATCCGGACAGTCTCTCCCGGAAGACCGATCACCCGACGTATATGCAGCGCAGCATCATCACTGGCATTTGTCCGAAAAACGATCATATCTCCTCTTTTTGGAGAAGTAAATTTATAGATAAGCTGGTTCATGAAGAACCTGTCTCCTACTTCAATGGTTGGCTCCATTGAACTTTCCTGCATCGTAACAGTCTGAAACATAAGAATAGCTGTAAGTACTGCAAATACTAATGTCACAGCGATCTCAAATATCCGGCGCATGGAGCTTCTCAGCTTTTCGTTTTCCAGCTTCATCTTCAGCTCCAGTATTTTCGGATGTTCCTTCCAGTTTTTCAAATTTCTGATATCCATATAAATTCTCCACACACAAGCTTACGATCTTTCAGAATTTCCGATCAAATACATACTTTTGCAAAAAGAGGGACAATAGCTGTCGTTATTGTCCCTGCTTTTATCACTTCTTAAATTGTCATTATCTAACGCGCTCTTTAACCTTAGCAGCTTTACCTACACGGTCTCTCAGGTAGTTCAGTTTCGCACGACGTACTTTACCGTAACGGATTACTTCTACTTTTACTACGTGTGGGGAATGCAGCGGCCATGTTTTCTCAACGCCTACTCCATTAGAGCTCTTTCTTACTGTGAAAGTCTCTCTTGTGCTTCCGCCCTGTCTCTTAAGAACAGTTCCCTCAAAGATCTGGATTCTCTCACGGTTTCCCTCTTTGATCATTGCGTGTACTCTTACAGTATCACCTACGCGGAATTCCGGTACTTCTGCTTTTAACTGAGCAGCTTCGATGTTTCTGATAATGTCGTTCATTTTTTTCTCTCCTATTCTTCTGGATGTTCTTAATACATAATTTCTGTAACAGAGGACCATCTTTTTTACAACAGATTTGATTATACTATAGAATAAACTCCATTGCAAGAAGTTTTTGAAAAAAATAGAAAAGCCGGGTGTGTCACGATCATCCCAGCGCCACATCCAGGATCATCATCAAAACAAATCCCAATGCAAAAGTCACTGTTCCAACATTACTGTGTTCTCCTTCACTGGCTTCCGGAATCAGTTCTTCCACTACAACATATACCATCGCTCCTGCCGCAAAAGCAAGGAAATACGGCAAAAGCGGCTGTATATAAGAAGCCAGGACAAGAGTGATCCCTCCGGCTAACGGTTCTACAATACCAGACGCCGCACCATAAACAAAGGATTTCGTTCTTGAATATCCTGCTCCCCGCAAGGGCATGGAAATGATAGCTCCTTCCGGAAAGTTCTGTATAGCGATCCCAATAGCCAGAGCGAAAGCTCCTGCCAGGGTCACAGTATTATTTCCAGAAATGACACCGGCAAAAACAGCTCCTGCAGAAAGTCCCTCAGGAATATTATGCAGCGTTACCGCCAGGACAAGCATGGTCGTTTTTTTTAACGCCACCTTCGGTCCCTCCGCCTCTTCGCTTCCCAGGTGGAGATGAGGCACGATCCTGTCCATCAGCAATAGAAATCCGATTCCCAGAAGAAATCCTGCTGCCGCCGGAACAAAGGAGAATCTTCCCATATTTTCGCACATATCCATAGCCGGTATAAGAAGAGACCACACAGAAGCCGCTACCATCACTCCGGAAGCAAAGCCCAGAAACCCTTTCTGTATCTGCGGCTTCAGTTCTCTTTTCATAAAAAACACACAGGATGCTCCCAGCACTGTTCCTAAAAAAGGGATCATCAACCCAAAAAATATACTCATCTGGCTGCCTTTCTTTTTTCATTAAGATAAACCCGGTTATTTTTATCATATGCAGACACTTTACCAATGTCTCCATTGAAATCTGTTTTTATTTTTACCGGCTTTTTCTTTTTTATGTTTATGAAGCGCTGTCTGCATCTGCTGTTTTTTGTCCCTGCGTACTCATGATCTTGTTCAGCTCACTGATCATCTCTTCATCCTTCAGACGGAACTTTACTTCCACACGTCTGGATGCATCTTTGTCCACATTTCCGTTGGCATCCAAAACAGGATTTGCCATGGAATGTCCATTCACAGTAAGATATTCCTGCAGGTCCTGACTCTGTCCGGAATTCAGGAATCCACTCTGAATATCCAAAAGGTACTGGGCAACTGCCAGCGAACGCTGCTGGGACAGCTGAAGGTTATAGCTGTAGTCTCCATCTGTGTCCGTATATCCGTCAATAATGATCTCTGCAAGGTATTTCATGTAATCTTCCTGAAGAAGCACTTTACAGTAAATAGGAAGCACCTGTTCCAGCGCCTGTTTTCCCTCTTCTGTCAGTTCCGCCTCATCATAAGCAAAAAGAACACTGGATTCCAGAGTCATAGCTCCTGTCTGAGTATCAATATCCACATTGATGTTATTTTTTGCAAATTCTTTTCTCAACGCCTCAATAACATCTGCCTTCACTCCGATGATCTGATCGATCTGAGCCTGCTGATCTTTAAGAAGGGCCGTCTTCTCATTCAACGCTGCCTGCTGTGAATTCAAAGTCGCCTCCTGATCCTTCAGTTTAGCTGCCAGCTGAGCAAGAAGCTCTTCCTGATCCTTTAGTTTTTCATCCTGCGTCTTAAGCTGCTGATCCTGATCTTTCAGCTGACCTTCCTTTTCATCCAGTTCATTCTGCTGAGCAAGGATCTCAAGTGTATATTCTTCCTGGAGAGCGATTTTTTCATCGCGCTCTTTGATACTCTCATCATAGCTTTTCTGCGCCTGAAACAAAGTCACACACATCAGCAGTACAAACAGGAGCAGCACGCCTGCCATCATATCCGAATATGATCTCCAGACATTAAATCCTCCGTTTTCTGATTTTTTTCTTCTGCGCATCTGTCTCTCCTTTTATCTGAATAAACCAAATTTTCCTTTCTGCGCTGCTTTTGAAAGTTCTCTCATATTTTTTGCCATATCTTCCATCAGCGCCTGCTGCTGTTCTGCCTGTGCAGCCAGAATCTCCTTCAGTTCCTCCAGATTCTCATCCCGTGCAGCCTTACCTGCACTCAGATGAATCTCCCCGTTATTTCTGGAAACAGAAATATCTGCAAGAAGCCTTCTTACCTGTTCCATTGTCCTGTAAGACTTTTTCTGATATTCTGCAAATTCCTGCATTTTCTCATCAAACTCTTCAACAACCCGTTTATTGGCTTCCATCACACTTCCGCCGGCTTTTCCTGCTGCAGATATTTTTTCCATTCCCTGTGCAGCAGCCTCTACGTACTTCTGCATAGTCTGATTGCAGGCCACCCAGAATTTAGCTGAGGATGTTTCTGCTTCTTTCAGGTAATCTGCCAGATGATGGTAATCTGCCTGCTGCTGTTTCTGGATCGTCTGATTATCCTGAATGATCCTTTTTGCAATATCAATATATTCCTTCTGGGATGCGCCTGTATCCTCCATGATCTTCTTCATCGCCTGCTCATGCTGAGTATAAGAGTCACTGAGCTGACGGCTCATTGCCTGGTAAAGATTTGTAGTATAATTCACATTATCTGCCTGTGCATCCTTTAGCTGAGAAAGAGTTTTTCCAAAATCGGAAAACTGTACCCCAAAAGAATCATTCATCTCTTTTAAGAAAACATCCAGTATCTGACGTATGGCATCTTCCTGGCACTGAGTCACAGAAGACACAAGGGTATCAAGAGAATCATTCATTTTCTTAAAAGTAGGCGTGATCACTTTTTCAAAGCTGTCTGCCATCTGTACGGAAAACTGTTCTGCCATCTGGTTCATGGCAGCTGTCTGGATCTTCTGACTGGAAACAAGAAGATTCCTGGATTCATTTTCCGCAGAAGGCATCACATGGCTGTGAAATCTGGCCAGGAATCCCTGAAGTTCTTCTGCCATAAAAGAATATTCACTTTTCATTCCATAAGTATAAACAATGGAAAGTGCAATACCATAAATAGATGTCAAAAACGCAACCTTGATGCCATCTACCAGAGCAGATACCGAATTGGTCATCAGTTCATAATTAGCCGGATCAAAATTCTTAAGCCCCCATACAAGACCTACAAAAGTACCAAGGATACCAAGACTGGTAAAAATATCCGGCACCATTTCCAAAAGGCGTTTATGTATATGATTATCCATTTCCTCTTCATTCAGATAATCCTCTACATCTCCAATCCCTTCCTCACTCTGAATGATGCTGTCCGTAAAAGAATTCATTACTCTGTCAAGATATTTATGATGAAAAATCCCATTCAATGTCTGGATCTTGTCTGCCCCTATCTTGCCCGGCTTCTGAAAAAGATTTCCGATCTCTGCTGCAGCCTCCTGGAATGCCTGTGCCAGATTATCCATCCGGAACATGCCGCCAAACAGCCCCACTGTATAAATCGCACTCATTACAGCAAGAAAGATAAAATTGTACAGCATGACACCGGGGGCTCCCTTGCCTACATACACTGTCATCGCCACAGCCGCAGCCAATACTGCCAGAAATAAAAGTACATTTACAATTTTTTTCCTCATATTGCGCCTCCTCATTGGTCATAATCTCAAGACTTCTTTCACAGAAGCCTGTAAATTAACACATAATTCACTCTTTTTACCATAATATCATATCACAAAGACACACACAAGCCGTAATATGAAACTGACCGTACAGTTTTAACACCGTCTCTATTCTTCTTTCAAAGTGTTAAAAACGTGCAAAAAATACCGCCAGAAGCTCTTTCAGGGCCTCTGACGGCAGTTTGTTATCCATTTTTATCCAACGGATCTGTTTTTATGCATATACTTTATCATCTTCCAGAAGCACCGCTTTTCCGTCCTTCACCTCAACCACACTGATACTGCAGTTGGGCGGTACACAGCCATGCCAGAAATGCTCCGGATCCTGATATACATTCTGGAGAAGAGCGCGAACCGCACAGCCATGAGAGGCAATCAGTATGGTTTTGTCCTGAAACTCCGGATCAGCAGTCTTTTCCATCCAGAATTCTCTGGTACGGGCAAGGATATCAGAAATATTTTCTCCATTTTCCGGCCTGGAAAAATGGTTGGGATCTGTAAAAAACACTTCCATTTCCCTGTTGGTCATATTTCCTTTTTCATCTTTGAACTGTGTTCCTTCCAGTGCCCCGAAATCTATCTCCTGGATCCTTTTATCCAGAACTACCGGTATCTTATCTGCCTTCCGGCCAAGAACAAGCTCTGCTGTCTGTCTGGCTCTTTTCAAAGGACTGGAAAAACACAGATCAAATGGAACATCTTTCAAAGTTTCTCCCACTTTACGGGCAAGAGATATTCCCTCCTCTGCAAGAGGGATATCTGCAGCACCCTGAACCTTTCGAAGAGCATTCCACTGCGTCTTTCCATGTCTTAAAATATAAAGTTTCATCAGCTTCTCAGCTCGATTCCAAGGTCAGTAAGACCGTTAAGGATCTTCTTCATCGCAGCTGTGATCTCCGCTTCTTCCAGTGTCTTATCATGATCACGGAATACCACAGAATAAGCCATGGACTTATATCCCTCTTTGATCTGTGTTCCTTCATAAATGTCAAAGAGTTCATAGGATTCCAGGATCTTTCCGCCCCGCTGTTCCAGAACGTCTTCGATCTGTCCTGCCAGAACACTTTTCGGAACTACCATACTCAGGTCACGGGTAACTGCCGGATATTTGGCAATTCCGTTGAATTTATGAGCAAATCCTGCAAATTCAAGAATATCCAGAATATCAATCACTGCAATATAGGTTTTCTCACCAATATCATAGTTATCTGCAACGATCGGATGCACTTCGCCCAGGTAACCTACCACCTTTCCTTCATAGATGATGTTTGCCTGTCTGCCCGGATGCAGATATGTTTTATTGCTGTCCGGAGTATAGTGTACCTTTTTCTTCATGCCTGCTTTTTCAAAGAATTCCTCACAGACACCTTTCATGTCAAAAAAGTCTCCGGCGCCGTACATACCCAGTGTGAAATGTACTCTCTCATCCGGAAGCTCTGTAAGAGGCAGAGATTTTGGAAGATAAACTTTTCCAATCTCATAAAGACGTACATTTTTATTTCTTCTGTTGTAATTGGTAGCAAGAGAAGTAAGCATTCCATGAAGCGTAGTGGTACGCATGATACTGTAGTCCTCACCCAGAGGATTGCTGATTGTGATCACATTTCTCAGCTCACTGTCCTCTGAGATCCTGAGTTTATCAAAAACTTTCGGACTTTCAAAGGAATATGTCATCGCCTCAGAAAATCCACAGTATTCTGCAATGTCCCTTGCGATCTGCTCAATTCTGAGTTTAAACGGAAGTCTTCCTGTTGTTGCCTCTCCTGTAGGAAGAGTTGTAGGAATTTTATCATATCCAAAAAATCTTGCTACTTCCTCTGCCACATCAGCCATACAATGGATGTCCTGACGGAAAGTAGGCGCTACAATCTCATTTGTCTCAGGATCTAAAGTCAGCTCTACTCTTCCCAGGTACTCCAGCATCTCTTCTTTTGTAAGATCTGTGCCAAGAAGGGCATTGATTCTTTCCGGTTCAAAAGGTACTCTGGATGGTTTTCTGTCCTCATTGCATACATCCACGATGCCGCCTACGACTTCTCCAGCACCAAGTTCCTCCATCAGCTGACATGCTCTGTCGATGGCTGCCTGTGCATTATTTGGATCCAGTCCCTTTTCAAACTTTCCAGACGCATCTGTACGAAGTCCGATACGTTTGGAGGAAAGACGGATGTTTGTTCCGTCAAAGCAGGCTGCCTCAAACAGAACTGTTTTTACCTGGTCTGTGATCATGGAGTTCTCTCCGCCCATGATACCTGCAATACCGACCGGTTTCTTTCCATCACAAATCATCAGTACATTTTCATCCATAGTACGTTCCTGACCGTCAAGAGTTACAAATTTTTCGCCTTCTGCTGCACGGCGCACAATGATCTCATTTCCTTCGATCAGATCCAGATCATAGGCATGCATAGGCTGTCCGTACTCTTCCATAACGTAATTGGTAATATCTACCAGGTTATTGATCGGACGGATACCATTTGCCGCCAGACATCTCTGCATCCACTTAGGAGACGGTCCGATCTTTACATTCTTTACCACTCTTGCTGTATAGCGCGGGCAAAGATCCGGATCCTCTACCGTAACTTTGATGTAGTCAGAAGCATTTTCTTCACTACCTGTTTCCTTTACCACTGGAGGACAGAATTTTTTATGGAAAGTAGCTGCTGCTTCTCTGGCGATTCCCAGAACACCGTAACAGTCAACACGGTTGGATGTGATCTCATACTCAAACACAACATCCTCCAGACCCAGAGCCTTGATGGCGCTTTCGCCTACAACAGCATCTTCCGGAAAAATATAGATTCCGTATTCCGGAGCCTCCGGATACATTTCTCTGGTGCTTCCCAGCTCCTCAATAGAGCACATCATACCAAAAGATTCTACACCACGGAGTTTTCCTTTTTTGATCTTCACACCGCCAGGTGTCTTCTTGCCGTCATGACCGCCGGCCACACGGCCCCCATCCAGTACTACCGGAATCTTATCGCCTTCTTTTACATTTGGCGCACCTGTTACGATCTGTACGGTTTCTGTACCCACATTTACCTGACAGATGATCAGCTTATCTGCGTCAGGATGTCTCTCTATTTTTTCAATCTGTCCAATGACGATTTTTTCCAGATCTGCATCCAGCTCCTCATATCCCTCAACCTTAGTTCCTGACAGGGTCATGGCATCTGTGTATTCCTGAGCTGTTACATCCAGATCCGGCACGTACATTTTAATCCAGGACATTGATGTATTCATGTTTATATCCACCTTTCTGCTTGTTGTTTAAATATAAATTCGTGCTTCCTTTCTGCTGTGTCGAATATCAATGAAATTCCTCGATATATAATCGAGGAAACCGTAAAGATAAATATCCTTCCGGCTATTTATCCTTACTAGAACTGTTTCAGGAAGCGAATATCGTTTTCATAGAGAAGTCTCATATCGTCAATCTCGTATTTCAAAAGTGCGATTCTCTCAAGTCCTACACCGAACGCAAAGCCTGTGTATTCCTCCGGATCAATACCGCACATACGAAGTACATTTGGATGTACTGTACCGCAGCCAAGGATCTCGATCCATCCTGACCCCTTACAGAAACGACAGCCTTTTCCGCCGCACTTGAAGCAGGATACATCAACCTCTGCACTTGGCTCTGTAAACGGGAAATGATGAGGACGGAATTTTGTTTTTGTTTCCGGTCCAAACAACTCTCTGGCAAATTCCTGAAGAGTTCCCTTAAGATCTGCAAAAGTAATGTTTTTATCAATGACCAGACCTTCGATCTGATGGAAAGACGGAGAATGAGTTGCATCCACCTCGTCAGAACGGAATACTCTTCCCGGCGCGATCATACGGATAGGCAGCCTGCCCTCTTCCATCGTACGGGCCTGTACTGGAGATGTCTGGGAACGAAGCAGAATAGAATTATTGATGAAAAAAGTATCCTGCTCATCTCTGGCCGGATGATTCTCCGGAATGTTCAATTTTGTAAAGTTATAATCTGCGTATTCCACTTCCGGGCCTTCTACCACCTCATAGCCCATTCCAATAAAAATACGTTCTACCTCTTCCAGAGCGATCGTATTTGGATGGCGATGTCCGATCTTTGCTTTTTTAGCAGGCAGCGTTACATCGATAACCTCTGCTTTCATCTGTTCTTCCCGGGCAGCTTCTTCCAGTTTCTTTCTGGAATCTTCAAGAAGCTCCTCAATCTTTGCCCTTGTCTCGTTTACCAGCTGTCCAACTTTCGGACGATCCTCCGGAGCAACATCTTTCATACTTTTTAAGATAGCAGTAAGTTCACCCTTTTTTCCAAGGTACGCTACCTTTACTTCATTAAGCTTCTCCGGCACGTCAGATTCTTCAATCCGTTTTCTGGCTGCCTCGGCCAGTTCCTGAAGTCTTTCCTTCATATCCATGATCATAATCTCCTTTGCTGAAAATTTCATAAAAAAAGGATATCCATTCCCCCAAAAAGAGGGACGGGATATCCGCGGTACCACCCTGATTCCTGCATAAAAATACAGGCACTCGATTCTGCTTAACGCGCAGCAACGTCATCTCCTACTGGCTTTATGTGTTCAGAAATGCAGCTCCGGCGGGAAACTGAGGACTTGCCTGAACTTAAAGAAGCTTACAGCCGATGACTTCTTCTCTCTGAAAGGAAACAACTCCCTGATACGCCTTCATTGCTTTTTATCTTTATTTACTATGCCACAGGAATTTTTACCTGTCAAGATTTTTCATTTATTTTTTCTTTTTTCTCTTCTTTTCTTTTTTGAAAGTTCTGCTTCCATTCCTGTTCTTTCCTGGATATCAGCTGCCCAAAGGACATTTTCGCCTGACGGAACTGTTTTTCAAAATATGCATTTACCTCAGCTCCATAAAGAAGCAGGTTCATACAGAAATAAAGCCACACCATTACAAGGATCAAAGTAGAAAGGCTGCCATACATGATACTGAAATCCGGAAAAAATGTAAAATACAGAGAAAACAAATATGAAAAGGCAGACCAGGCAGCTGCTGTAAAAAAAGCTCCCGGCACCTGACTTTTCAGGGATGCCTTTCTGTTCGGCAGATACCGGTACAATACCAGGAATACCAGAAACTGCATCACAAAAACCAAAAAAGTCTTAGCATTCAAGATCCTGCCAATAATATTTCCCAGAAAAGGAATATAATCTGAAATCAGCATATGTATCCTGCTTCCCATAACCAGAAGCAGAAGGCTGGCGATCAGTGCCAGAACAAACAGCAGCATATAAAACATGGAATAGATCCTGTTGATCAGCCAGTTTCGCGTTTCTCTCACATGATAAATCGTATTCAGCCCATTGATCAAAGCCTGCATTCCTTTTCCTGATGACCACAGAGCCATAAGAGCAGAAATCGGAAGCACTGCTGCACTTTTTGAAAAGACTTCCGCCACGATATTCAGTACAAAGCCCTGCAGATTTTCAGGTACAACTCCAACGATCGCCTGACGTACCTCCCTGTAAGTAAGAGGTGTATATTGAACGATAGCAGTCAGAAACAAAACAAAGGGGATAAAAGACATGATCAGGAAATATGCCGCCTGGGCTGCATATGCACTGATATGGTCCATCCTCATACGTTCCATAAAGCCCAGAGCCAGATGAAACGCCCCCTTCTCTTTTTTCTTTCTCATAATTACTTCTCCTGTTATCCAGCTTTCGGCATTTTTATGCATGATCTTTCATGTCATAAACTGCATTTGTGACACCATCATACCATGAAAATGTTACTGTGACAAGCATTCCCCTTTTGCCTGTCAGAAGCAGTCGGCCATTCGTTACTGCCCACTCCGTTCACAGCAGCGGCTATTCATCGCCGTTCACTGTTTCACGATACTGATCTCTGTTCTCCCTGATCCTGATCCCATATCTGCATAATCTCTATCTCGCGAAAAAAATAATTCAGGATCTCTTCACAGGAGTATCCTTCCTTTGCCATCTCATTTGCTCCATTCTGGCTCATACCTACGCCATGTCCATATCCCTCTCCAGTGATCCGCACATGTTTTCCCGGTTCTGCCTCCAGCGTAATATATGCACTTGGGAGAAGGGCGCCCCCTGATGTTTCCGTCCCGTCTCTTTCTGTGATCACACATCCGGACGGAGAAAGAAACTGCCGGATCTCATATTCTTCCTCAAGCATAAAAGAATCATCTTCTGTAACAACCTGAAGTCCTGTCACTGCACCACTTTCACTTTTCTCTGTAACGGCTGCCGAAAGCAGGCCCCCTGATGTACCGGTCAGTTCCCGGGCCCTTTCTTCCAGGTTTCCCCATGGGATCACTGTCTCCCAGCGGCTCCAGGGCTGTTTAGAATCAAATTCACAGACCACACTTTTCAGATATGGAGCCGGCTGCTGAGCTCCCCATATTTCATCTGTACTGGTAACTCCTGCAGAAGTAGAAAAATAATATGCCTGCACCGGTTCCCCATTCTGGCAGAGAATCTTTCCCTGTGTTTCTTTTACTGCCTCTGAAGAGGCCTTTTGGGGAGAAATATTCTGATATACCTGAAAATTTACACTGTCATCCACATCCGCTTCCAGTTCTTTCAAACGTCCTTCCTGAATCTGCTTCCAGGCATACGTCCTGGCACAGACAGCCTGAGCTTTCAAAGCCTCTTTTTCATAGGAGGACGGCATTTCACTGGGAACTACCGCTTCCAGATAAGTCTCCAAAGGCACCTCATTGATGATTGTCAGTCCTTCAGATCTGCTTACGATCTCCAGATTTCCCTGATATACCGGATTTCCGCATTGGCGCTGAATGGAGGTAACCTGAATCCCACCCTTATGAGCAGGAATCTTTATCCTTTCTCCGGAAACTTTCAAAGTTTCCGGAGTGTAGATCTGTTCCTTTCCGTTACGGATCACTGTAACAGAAGGATGAAAATAGGACTGATGATCTGTGGTCATTAAAAGTACTCTTATCTTTTTATCCAGATGATCGGATTCTTCTGATATTTTCCTTTTTTCCTCTGCTGCCGCTGCAGACTTTCCCTGGGATTCCTCTTTCCCTTCGGACTTTTTATCCCGGCTGCTTTCTTCCATCAGTCTGAGATATTCTTCTTTTTCTTTCAAACGGGTCAGCGCTGCCTGATCCAATGCCACAGTCCCAAACAGAACTCCTGCAAGGATCAGCTGATATCCACAAAAAAATCTGATCTTCCTCATATATCCATTATATGAAGAAGACCAGATTTCATGATCAGTCTTTTACAGAAAAACGGTAAACAGTTTCAGAGTAATAACGTTCTCCCTTTTCCAGTATTGGTGAATGAAAAAGTTCCACATTTACCGCATTCGGCTCTACCTGAGTTTCCAGACAGAATCCATCACGTTTTTGATAAATATGTCCGTTCTTTCCCTTTTCATCCTCTATAAAATTACCTGCATAAAACTGCACACAGGGACAATCTGTAAGAGCTTCCATAAAAATTCCTGTTTTTTCAGAACGGGCACAGGCAATCTCGCGGATTTCAGCCTGAGTGTAACCATCGGTCACGTAATTATGGTCATAGCCTCCCGTGATCTTCAGCTGTTCAAAATCTGCATCAATATCCTGTCCGATTTGTTTTTCTCTGCGGAAATCCATAGGAGTTCCTTCTATAGGAACATTCTCTCCAAGGGGAATAGAACCTTCTCCCACAGGAGTATATTCCTGTGCATGAATCGTAAGATACTGATCCAGCATACTTCCGCTGCCTTCTCCTGAAAGGTTGAAATAAGAATGATTCGTCATATTGGCAATGGTTGTCTTGTCACTGATTCCGCTGTATACAATACGAATGGCATTTTCTTCGGTAAATTCATAAGTAACACTGACATTAAATTCCCCCGGAAAACCATTTTCGCCATCAGGGCTGATCCTTCCCAATGTTACACTGTTGTCATCCTGATCTATATGTTTCACTTCCCAGACTTTTTTTTCAAACCCGTCTGGTCCGCTGTGGAGATTATTTTCGCCTTCATTTTTCTCAAGGATCACTTCTTTTCCATCCAGTGTAAAGCGGGCTCCTGCGATCCTGTTTCCGCTTCGTCCGATACATGCGCCAAAAAAACAGCCGTTTTTTTGATAACCTGTCAGATCGTCATAGCCCAGCACAACATCCGTCAGCTTTCCCTCTCTGTCCGGCACGCATAATTTCAGCAGGATTGCTCCATACTGGAGCACTTCCGCATAAGCGCCAGATTTATTTTCCAGATGAAATACTTTTACTTCCTCACCAGTCGGCAGTTTATCAAAAATTTTTTCTGTTACCATGATTTTTCCCTCCTGCAGTACACTTCTATGTACAAAAAAGAGCCTTCGAAAAGGCTCATTCTTTTCTGAAAGTCCCGGAATGCCGTTCCCTTCCTTTTGACGCCTAGCCGAAGCCAGGTGGGTGTCCTCAACAGATGATCTGCCTACCACAACGAGAGGTCTGACATCACGATCTGCGATGTTGGAGTCCCTTCATGTCAATGTAGGTTCAAAATAAAAAGGGGCCTCGCACATTCCAGGATACTTTCTCTTTTCTGTTATTACTATTGTACTCTATTATATGTTATTTTTCAATACAATATTTGTGCTGAAATAAAATAATTTGGTCACTATTTACAGCAGCTGCAGACCATTCAGCAGATTCCCAGGATTTTCTTTACAGTTTCCGGCATATCCGGTGCATCTACTACTGTATCATGAAGGATCGGTGCTGTACGGATTTCTTCTACTGCCTTCGGAACTTTCACACCACTTAAAGCAGAAAGCGCATCGCAAAGAGCAAAATCGTCCAATCCCTGATAACGATCAGAGATTGCATCCATAACACTTCTGGTAAACTTATATGGACTTGCTGTTGACGCGATCACTGTCGGTGTCTGATCTTCTGTATCGCGAAGATATTTCTGATAAACTCCTGCAGCCACTGCAGTATGAGGATCGATCACATAGCCGCTTCCATACCAGGTAGCACTGATAGCTTCCCTTGTTTCTCCCTCGCTGCAGAAATTTCCGTAAAAGTCTTCAAGTCCTTTTTTCATCTCTTCTGAGATGGTATACTCGCCGCCCTCACTTAAAGCTTTCATAAGCTCTGCACACTGCTGTGCATTTTCACCTGTCAGACGATAGATCAGACGTTCCAGATTACTGGAGATCAGGATATCCATAGATGGAGAAGTAGTCAGTATAAACTCTCTTTTCCGATCATAGGTTCCGGTACGGAAAAAGTCAAAAAGAACTTTATTTTCGTTAGAAGCACAGATCAGTTTCCCAATAGGAAGTCCCATCTCCTTGGCATAATAAGCAGCAAGGATATTTCCAAAGTTTCCTGTAGGAACGACCACATTGATCTTATCCCCTGACTGTATCTCTCCGGACTTCACCAGTTTTCCATAAGCATATACATAGTATACGATCTGCGGAACCAGACGTCCTATATTGATGGAATTTGCAGAAGAGAACTGATAACCTGCACTGTCAAGCTCCTGCGCCAGCTGCTGATCATTGAACATCTTTTTTACTGCAGTCTGGGCATCATCAAAATTACCTGTGATGCCTACCACATAAGTATTGTTTCCTTTCTGGGTCACCATCTGTTTTTCCTGAATAGGACTGACACCATGTTTCGGATAAAAAACAATGATCTTTGTTCCCGGAACATCCGCAAAACCTGCCATAGCGGCCTTTCCGGTATCGCCAGAAGTTGCGGTAAGGATCACGATCTCATTTTTCACCTGATTCTTTTTTGCTGCTGTCGTCATAAGATGCGGAAGAATAGAAAGAGCCATATCTTTAAAAGCTATGGTCGCTCCATGGAACAGCTCCAGAAAATATGCCTGGCCTGCTTTATGCAGCGGAGCGATCTCATCTGTATCAAATTTAGAATCATAGGCTCTGGCAATACAGTGCTTCAGCTCCTCTTCTGTAAAATCTGTAAGGAAACGGCTCATGACCTCATAGGCAGTTTCCTGGTATGTCATCTTTGAAAGATGCTCCATCGGTATATCAAGCTTCGGAACAGTGGTGGGGACAAATAAACCTCCGTCCTCTGAAAGTCCCTTAAGAATAGCCATGGAGGCTGTTACCGTTTCTTCTTTACCTCTGGTACTTCTGTATAATACCTGCATCATCGTTCCTGCCTTTCTTCTGTATCAGTTATTTTTGCAACATTGTAACATGAACTTTAGCAAAATACCATAGTAAAATCGCCGAAAGATCATAAAGCAGAAAAGAAAATAAAAAAGGAGCTGCACATTGCCTGTGCAGCTATCCATATTTTATGTCCTATTCAGCCTTAACCATCTGGACAAGTTCAGCCTCTGAATCTTTATCTGACTTTTTTTCTGATTTCTTATCTTCTGAAACCTCTTCCGGATAAGTATAAAATTCGTGAACCCCATGTTTGAAAAGCTTTGTCAGATCTTTTTCAAACCAGGCAATATTGTGCTTCTCCGCAGCTGACTTCTGGATAAAAAACAATGCTCCTTCTGAATAATCTGCTCCTTCAAGTGCCTGCTTCACAGCCTCTCTCGTCTCATCTGTAACTGTCACTTCACCGATTCTTCCATCTGCCACCGGAGAAAACTGCGGTACCCCGTTATCATATTCCCAGATAACGTCTGTTATATTATCAGGAAATTCCGGATGTCTGACACGGTTCATGATTACATTGGCGATCAGTACACGGCCTTTAATATCCTCGGTCCCTGCCTCTGCTTCTACAATCTGGAGAAGATTCTCATAGTCTTCATCCGACATCATTTTTGCAGAAGATGACATGGAAACCATTTTAGAATCCAGATCATTGACAGCAGCTGCCATAGGTACGCTAAGATCTATCTCCTCTGCAGGCTTGCCTACTTTCTGAACACGCTGTCCCACAACTACATGCTCACAGGAGGTACCGATCCTGTAGATTTCCGATCCTTCGGCAGGAGTTGCACTGATCCCGGAAGCGATCCCCGCGATTCCGGTAGGGAGGTCATACTCATTCTCGTCTTCCAGAGCATATCCTGACTCTTCTTCAGAAGCTGCATAAACCTCGCTCTCTTTTTCACTTCCGATAAAACGGCCGCCTGCTGAAACAGCCAGGGCTGCCAGCGCGCATACACTGACAGAGATCACTGCGCGTACAGAAGCGTTTCCTGTCTTTTTTCTTTCTTCCTGTGGTTGATGATTTTGTGATAATTTCCTGTTTCTCATAGTCCTACATTCCTTGCATTTTCTTTATGTCATATTTTATTTCTTTTGTAACATTTTCGTAATGCATAAGAAAATTATATTTAATAAGCAGATGGATGTCAACCCATTTTTTTCATCTTTGTGCTATTTTACCAGTTTTATGATAGAAAACAAGCTTATTTCATGAGTATTTTCTGCTCTTTGCACAATTTTTTTAACAAAAAATTACATCTCCATAAATTCATTATAAGCAGATCACCATTCACTGGTCAAGAAATTTTCATCCAATTATTCTAACAATTTTCTTCTTTTTTTGTAGATTCCGCTCTTTTTTATATGTATATTTTGTCCATATATTTTTTATATATTTGATATTTTTTATAGATATTATCCAACAATTATGGTATGATAAAAACAAATAAAAAGTGTCAGGAGGGAGGACTACTTATGAGTAAACGTATTATCACCATCAATCGAATGTACGGCAGCGGCGGCCGTGTCATCGGCAAGGCTCTGGCTGAAAAGCTCGGGTTTGCTTTTTATGACAAAGAACTGATCGAACTGGCAGGAAAAGAAAAACAGATTCCTTTCACCGAACTGGCAAAGGTAGATGAAAAAAAGCCTCACCAGTGGCGTTTTTCCGGTGACCATGATGTCCAGATCACTCCTGATTTTTATACATTGCCCATGAATGATGTGCTGTATGATGCTCAGAAGGAGATCATTCTTTCTCTTGCAGAAAAGGGGAACTGTGTCATTGTAGGCCGATGTGCCAACTATATCCTGAAAGAACGCTGTCTCAGCGTATATATCCACGCTCCCTTTGATCTCCGCGTCCGCAATGTGCAGGCACGTACCGGCCGTGAAGAAAAAAGCGCCCGCAAAATGGTAAAACGAATGGATAAAGAACGTCGTGCTTATTATGAATTTTTTACGGATGCAAAATGGACAGACTTAAGCCAGTATGATCTCTGCATTGACAGCAGCAGATTTACAGAAGACCAGATTCTTGAAATCCTTACAGAAGCTGCCCGGGACTGCTGACCTCTTCTGAACGCTATGTTCAAAGGAAACTTTTTTAAAGTCTGATTAAAAAGGGATCATGAAAAGCTGTTTTTTCACTGAAAGCAAACTTTTCATGATCCTGTTTTTTTATTTTTGATGATTTTCAATATAATCCTTCAAAAACTGATATACCTGGTCTTCCACCGGAGGACACCCCTCCAGATGATGGCAGAAATTTCTGGTGCAGTGACCAATTCCAAGCTCTCCTGTTTTTCCTCGAAAGCCCTGTCCGATATGGATTTTTTCATGAAGCCTGTCCAGAAGTCCTTCCTGCTTCAGCATATCCAAAGCCGGAATCAGGTATCCATAACAGGCGCTGCAGGATTCTACTTCTTCTACTGCATCTGCAACTTCTATCACTTTTCTGGACCTGGGAAGCTGTTTCTCCATATCTGTTCCACAGACGCGGATATCTGCCCTGGCAATGTCAGAACAGCCTATTCCAAGTTTGCCTGCCATCTCCACATAAGGAACATCCGATACTTCGTAATGCATCATATGACATACATAAGCGTCTATCAATACCGGATCTCTGCCCACAAGCACCCGGTTCATTACTACCGGGTTTCCTCCATCCTCAAAATCCAGATCCCCGCAAATATTATCCACCACGATAAAATCCTGATGAATCCCCGCGTTCAGATGAGCGATCGGTTTATGAAGCCCCAGGGAATGAAAACGTCTTTTTTCAGAATTAGGGATCAATCCTTTCATATTCTTAAGAGCACAGGTGATCTTTGTCTGGCAGTGACCTTTCAGCACCGGAACATTAATAAGAAAGTCGATATCTTTCACACCGCTGCAGATATGCAGTTCCATTCCACTGCAGTTTTCTGTATAGCCTTTATCCTTCTGTGTATCATGAAATTTTATTTGATATGTGTCACAAATCTCATCATAGCCACAGGCATAAAAAACATCCATGGTACGCTCTCCTACCCAGGATCCTTCGATCATGGTAAGATCATGAAAGCCTTTTTCTTTCAGATATTCTGCAATCCCGGCCAGAATTTCTCTGTGGGTAGTGGCGCCGTTGGAAGGATCAGAAGCAGAGACCATATTGGGTTTGATCCCAATTCGGAGTTTTTTATCCCCGATCAGCTCTGCCAGTTTACTTTCCTCCAGAAGTTCCTTTGTCATTTCTTTATAATCTGTTCCATATTTGATAAAGATCTGATTTTTTTCCATTCAAATAATTCTCCCTTTTATTCATCCTTATCATTTCCGGAATCGTAATAGCCTTCTGGAATATAAATATGGACAGCCTCTATACGATTCTTTTCTGTAGCATCTACCACCAGCTTCACACCATCTTCTGTAGTATAAGATTCTCCCTCTTTTGGGAAATAATCCAGTTTTTCAATGATATATCCGCCAATGGAATCATAGTCTTCGGAATCCAGCTTCAGGCCAAGTGTCTCATTCAGATCATCCAGTTTCGCTGATCCCTGTGCAGTATATTCCCTGTCAGGAATGATTTCCTGCATATCCTCCACTTCATCTGCATCATATTCATCACGGATCTCTCCTACGATTTCCTCCAGAAGGTCTTCCATGGTGATCATGCCTGCCGTAGCACCATATTCATCCAGAACAATCACAAAATTAACGGAATACTGCTTCATCTCCATCAAAAGAGCCGCTGTACTTTTATGTTCATATGTGAAATACGGTTTCCGCAGAATATCCCGGATAGAAAATTTCTCCTTAGGATCCCAGAGAAGAAGATCTTTCATATTAATAGTTCCAATGATGTTGTCTGTACTGTCCTCATAGACCGGATAACGCGTATAACCATCCTCCTTAAAACTGTCCAGCAGTTCCTCATAGGTGGCATTTACATCAATAAAGGACATATCGATCCTTGGCACCATCACATCCTTTGCCCTTGAATCGCCAAAATCAAACACATTGTAGATCATTTTCTTCTCTTCTGACTCAATCACACCGTCCTCGTGACTGACATCCACGATGGTTCTCAGCTCCTGCTCGGTCATGGTACTCTGTTTCCCTTTTGGATCAACACCAAGAATGTACAAAATACCATTAGACAGTCTGTTCACAATAAAGATCACAGGGGTAAGCACTTTCATAAGAAAATAAATGATCGGTGCATAAGACATGGACAGCTTTTCTGCATATAAAGTAGCCATGGTCTTAGGTGTGATCTCCCCAAAAAGAAGGACCAGAAGAGTCAGAACCCCGGTTGCAATACCTACAAAAGCATTTCCCAGTACCCGTGTTGTCCAGGTAGTTGCAAGAGAAGAAGCCGAAAGATTCACAATATTATTCCCAATGAGAATCGTGCTGAGAAGTTTTCCCGGATTATCAATGATCTTCTGCAAAATCTTTGCCCGTTTATTTCCCTCATTTACCAGAGACATGATATAAATTTTATTGACAGTTGTCATTGCTGTTTCCGCAGACGAAAAGAAAGCAGAAAGCAGCAGCAGGATCAAAAGTACGATCAGTTGTATGACGTCGCCCGAATCCAAATATGTTCACTCCTTTTTATAAAAATATATAACATGAAATATACACGATTTTTGTTTATAAAGCAAGCAAAAAGTGGAAGCAGGTCACCGCCTGCTTCCACTTTCGCCGCTGTTCACAGTAATACCGTATGAACAGTTACCTGTTTTCTTTCAGCTCTTTAAAAAATTTCTTCGTTTCATATACCACCACCGGACTTAAGCCCAGAATTCCGATCAGGTTTGGAAATGCCATCAGTGCGTTTGTAATATCTGCCAGGATCCAGATAGGCTCCAGCGAAAGAAAAGGAGCTGCTGCAATACATCCGATATAAAGCAGCTTATACTGTCTGTTCCACTGTACGCCTCCGGTAAGATACACCAGGCAGCGCTCTCCATAATAATTCCATCCGATAATAGTGGTAAAGGAAAAGAAGATCAGGCCAATGGTCACCATATACATGCCGATATTTCCCGGAAGTCCCTGATTAAAAGCCGCATTGGAAAGCTTCCCTCCGTCCAGAAGCACACCGCCCACCGGCGTTTCCAGAAGCCCGGAAGAGATCACCACGATACCTGTCATCGTGCAGATGATAATGGTGGTAAAAAACACACTTGTCATGGAGATCAGTCCCTGACGTACACAGGATTTTGTCTTTGCTGCTGCCACAACAATGGGAGAACTTCCCAGACCTGCCTCATTTGTATATACACCTCTGGCAATGCCAGTCCGCATAGCTGTGATCACCGCGGCTGCCGAAGCAGTTCCCACTGCTCCGCCAAAAGCTGCATCCGGAGTAAAAGCACTGATAAAAATAGCACGGAAAGCTCCCGGGATCGCTTCATGATTAAACATCAGTACTGCCAGAGATCCGATCACATAGGCAATTGCCATAAACGGAACTACTGCCTCTGCCACTTTGGAAATGGACTGGATCCCGCCAAGGATCACGGCAGTAACTGCCACAGTAACAACCACTCCAGCCAGCCATGCCGGAACACCAAAAGCAGATTCCACAGATTCTGTGATGGCATTTACCTGCGGAAAGGTTCCACATCCCAGAAGAGCTGTCACCACTCCGAAAAACGCAAATATTTTTGCAAGCCAGACCCAGTTCCGCCCCATTCCTCTTTCAATATAATACATCGGCCCTCCGGCGATCTGCCCGTTTTCATCTGTAGTACGGAACCGGACTGCCAGAAGTCCTTCTGCATATTTGGTAGCCATGCCCAGAAGCGCCGAGATCCACATCCAGAACAAAGCTCCGGGACCTCCTGCCCGAAGAGCAGTCGCCACACCTACGATGCTTCCTGTTCCAATGGTAGCAGCAAGTGCTGTACAGAGAGAACCAAAAGCAGAAACATCTCCCTTTCCCTCTTCTTTTTCAAAAATATACCGGATCGCCCGTGGAAGCTGGGTAAACTGCAGTCCCTTCAGACGAACCGTCAGATAAAGTCCTGTAAAAAGCAGCAGTGCCATGGTAGGTATCCCCCAGACTGCTGCCTGTATTTCTTTTAAAACCGATAATAATATAATAATCACACCTTTCTTCCGGACAGGCCGGATATGGTGTTCAGTATATCATATTTTTCGCCAAAAAGAAACTCAGAACTCCTTTTTTTCCAGGATTCTTACACTGCAAAAGTAAGAAACAGACATACAGATCCCATAAAAAGCCAGCAATACCAGAATCACTGCTGCATTTGGAATTTCTTCCAGACTTTCCAGGGCACCACTCAAATCTATACCAAGGCTTTCCAGCAGATATTTCCCGGCAAAAATAACAATCCACGCTGCGACCACCAGGCCAATGGCAATGATCCGTGATTTTTCCGGTCCGAATTTCAGTTTGGCCGGAATCATAACTGCCAGCATCAGTCCTGAGGTAAAGAAAAATGCCACCAGTATTGCTATCTGGGAATCAGATCCGCCCTGAAAAGGATTGACCCGAAATACCAGGACTCCCAGAATCACAGCCACAACAGCACCTGTCAGTCCCAACAGGATGCTCAGGAAGTATTTTTCTTTTACATAAACTCTTCTGTCAGCAGAAAGCGTCATCAGCCATGGCATTCCATTATCAAACTCATCATAAGAAAATGTGGTAAGCGCTGCAAGAGGAAACATCAGCACCAGAAAACTCAGAGAAAATCCTTCCATATCATTATTGACCAGTCCCAGTACTATACAGAACAAGAGTACGCCTGCATAGGCCTTTCCTGTATTTGTAAGAAGCGCCAGGTCTTTTTTTAACAATCCCTTCATAATGTCTCTCCTTTCGCCATCATGGTCAGCACCTCATCTATTGAGCCTTTTTCTACTGCCAGAGAAGGATAATTTTCCTGGTAAAACTGCCTCCGGTCTGTCAGACAGCTGCAGCCAAAGGCTTCTTTTTTCACCTTCAGGATATATGTTTTATCAAGCTCTTGAAAAGCATGGTCATCCACCTTGAGTACTCCGTAATTTTCCAGGATCACATCGGTTTCTTCTCTGAGGATGATCTTTCCCTGGTGGATCATATAGATCTCGTCACAGAACTGTTCCAGGTCTGAAGAAATATGAGAACTGATCAGGATCCCCCGTCCGGGAACTTCCATATATTCCCTCAGAAGATCCAGAACAGACTCTCTTGCCATTACGTCAAGTCCTGCTGTTGGTTCATCAAGGATCAAAAATCTGGCGCCATAGCTCATGGCAGTCAGCACCTTCAGTTTTGCCTTCATACCAGTAGAAAAATCCTTTATTTTTTTATCCATGGGAATCTGAAACCGACTGCACCTGTTCTGAAACTCCTGTTTCTGAAAACCGGGGTAAAGATCCCCCAGAAAAGCTGCAATCTGCTTCACAGTCAGGTAACCGGAAAAGAAACTGTCCGAAAGGACGGTTCCTATCTGTCTTTTTTCCTTTTCTCCCAGTTCCCCGCTGTTTTTTCCCAGAACCTTTATCCTTCCGGAATCCGGCCGTATCAGCCCGAGAATCGCCTTAAAAGTAGTGCTCTTTCCCGCCCCGTTGGCGCCGATCAGCCCTGTTACACAATTTTCCGGGATTTCTATGGAACAATCCAGTTTAAAGTCTCCATATTGTTTTTTTACATGATCCAGTTCTGCAAGCATAATTTATTCCTCCATTATCAACTGAAATAATTCACAGATTTCTTCATCGGTCAGACCGCCTGCACGGGCTTTGCGGACAGCCTGATCCAGATCATTTTCCAGCTCTTTTCTTCTTTCTTCCATGAGAAGTCCCTGGTTTGCCTGAGCAATAAAACTTCCTTTGCCGTGAACCGTATTGACCAGCCCCTCCTCTTCCAGATGATCATAAGCTTTTTTTACAGTAAGAGCACTGATCTTCAGTTCTCTGGAAAGGGTACGTACCGAAGGCAGTGCCGTTCCGGAAGTCAATTTCCCACTTATAACATCCGCTTTAATCTGAGATACAATCTGTTCATAGATAGGTGTCATGGAAGTATGGTTGATGATGATATGCATATCTCTTCCTCCTCTTCGTAAACAGTATATAACAGTATATCACTGTTGTCAAGTGTTATATACTGTTTATCAAAAAAAGCCAGAAAGAGTCTACCCTTTCCGGCTGTTCCGTTATCTATTCATTTTCCGTGATCAATTGAGGCTCTACAGTAATGTTATGAGCCGTTTCTTTTCCATGGAGAAGAGCAAGAGCGACATCATATGCCATAGATCCAAAATCCGGGCTCTGGATCGTTGCATCCAGGATCCCTTTATCTACCAGGTTCAATCCTGCACTTTCTCCCTCAAATCCATCCACTCCGATGAGATGGACCCCATCTGCCGCCCTGTACTGCTGACATGCCAGAAAAGCGCCATAAGCCATTTCATCATTAAAGGCAAACACTATATCCGCCTGATCGTGAGACACCAGGTAATCCTTCATACGAAGTTCTGCCTGATCCCGCAGCCAGTCTCCATAATCATAGACGATCTGTTCCTGAGGAATCCTGCCCTTGATGGCCTCCAGAAATCCTCTGCATCTTTTTTCGGAAATAGGAGAACCTTCTACTCCTTCTATCACCACGATCCTGTCCCCTTCTTCATACAGGTTTTCAAGAATATATTCTCCCGCAAGTCTTCCAATCTTTTCATCATCTGCCTGGATCAGACTTGTATAACAGTCTTTCTCTGATCCTACTCCTGCCATTACAACAGGAATCTTCTCCCTGATCTGTTCCAGAGTTTCATCCAGAGCACCGCTTCCATCAGGAGAAATGATCAGAAGATCGATCCCACTGTCCATCAAAGACTGAATATCCTGGATCTGTTTTTCCGGGCTGCCTGCTGCATCTCGAAAAATTATATTGACCGCAGTCTCTTCTTTTTGTCTTTCCGATAACACCTGGACCAGATTGTTCAGCCAGGGTTCCATAACGTTTGTAAGGCTTACCCCGATCAGATATTGATAACTGTCTGTACAGATATCACTTTTTCTTCCGCAGCCTGCTATGGTCAGAATACAGATCAGGACAGCTATCACCGTGCTGCGTCCTGTTTTTCTCATTCCTTTTCTCCTCTGTATACCATATTTTTACGAAATTCTGAAGGAGAGACTCCCTGACAGTTTTTAAAAGCGGCTGAAAAATAATGTTGATTGCTGTACCCCACCTGACCTGCAATCTCATTGATAGACCGTTCCCTGTCCTCCATAAGAGCGATCGCCTGGCTGATGCGCAGTCTCGTAAGGAATTCCTTAAAAGAAATCCCTGTTTCCTGTTTCATCATCCTGCTGAGATAAGAAGCACTGCATCCTATGGCATGCGCTACCTGGCTCAGATCAAGTTCCCGCTCTCCATAATGATCATAAATATATTTTCTTGCTTCCAGCACGATCGGCTTACACTCCATAAATTTTCTCGCCCGGCTCCTCATCCGTACACAGGCATCCGGAAGTTCCGGTCCACTGCAGTTTTCAATAAAAACGCAGCATTTTCCCCCTGTCTGCATCTCTATCTGTTCCTGTATCTGTTCCAGAAACTCTTCTATCCCGGAGGGACTGTCCCTGAGTATACCGATTACATCCTGATACCGACTCATAAAAACAGCAACCGGATGAAACTCTCTTAAATGTTCACTCATGATCTTTTCTAAAGTCATTTTATACAGTTCATCCGATACGGTGCCTCCAGCCAGTTTGCGCTCATACCCCGGCTGGACCACAGTCATCACAAGAGTGATCCTCTCCGGCATACCCAGCTGAAGCAACTCTGCCTGTTCTTTCCATTCTTCCGGGGAAAGTTTCCCTTCGATCCAGTCGTTCAGAAAAACATCCTGAAAATATGCCTGGTTCTGAGCCAGCTGCTGCTGTACAAGGTCCATAAACTTTTTTGATTTTTTGTTTTTTTCCAACTCTTTTATCACAGCCAAAACAGCATTTTTCAGTTCTTCCTCCACAATCGGTTTAAGAAGATACTCCGAAACGCCAAGGCGGATCGCCTGCTTTGCATAACCAAATTCATTAAATCCAGATATGATAATCACCTGGCATTCCTGCTCTGTTTTTCGTATTTCTTCCAAAAGCTGGATTCCGCTTAATTTTGGCATACAGATATCAAGAAGTATGATATCCGGATGAAACTCTTTTATTTTATCCAAAGCGTCTGTTCCATTTCTTGCCTCTGCACAAACAGACACAGGCAGTCCAAATCCTTCCATAGTCTCTCTCAGACCCTGACGGATCTTCGGTTCGTCATCTGCGATCAAAACTTTCCACATAATCTTCCCCCACTACATCTGTTTCATACGAAGAACAGCTATTGTTCCTCCTCCTGGTCGCTGTTCATAATGAAGCCCACAGGCATCTCCAAAAGCGATCCGTATCCGGTCATTTACATTCAAAGTCCCATATGCCGTCACTTCATTTGTACGCTCTTTCTGTTCCAGCCAGAAATTCAGTTTTTCACATTCCTCCTGGCTCATACCTGCTCCATCGTCCTCCACCTGAAGGATCAGATATCCTTCTTCCTCTGGATAAGCCCGAATCCAGATATTTCCCTTTTCTCTGTCAGATTCTTTGATACCGTGATAAAGCGCATTTTCTACAAGAGGCTGAAGGCACAGCTTCATTACACTGCACTTAAGAAGGCTTTCATCCACCTGGGTTTCATATTCAAACAGTTCCTCGTACCGAAACTTCTGAATATCCAGATAACTTTTCACCATAGCGATCTCCTGTGAAAGAGAAATGTACTCTTTTCCCTGACTCAGGCTGATTCGGAAAAAGTTAGACAAAGCCAGAACCATATCCACGATATCCTGAGCATGATATTTCTTTGCCATCCACTGGATTGTATCCAGGGTATTATAAAGAAAGTGCGGCTTGATCTGTTCATGAAGTATCTTAAGCTCTGCCTCTCTTTTCTTTTTCTGCTCCCTGTAGACCAGTTCCAGAAGTTCACTGATCTTATCTACCATGGAGTTAAACGCATCTCCCAGCTGACGGATCTCCCCCTTATAATGGTTATCGAAATGGACGTCAAGATCTCCTGTTTGCGCCCGCTTCATAAGCCTGGACAGATTTGATATCGGTCGTGTAAAAGACGCTGAAAACAGTACGGAAGCCACTACAGCCAGCACTGCAACAAGAACGGCACTCCATATAGAAACATGCTTTACATAGGCCACTCCCTCTATCGTCTTGCCCCAGTCAAATACACCTACTGCCGTCAGATCTGTAAGTTCAGAACGGCTGTATATCACATTATAATCTTCACCCTCGATCCGGCAGCGTACCTGCCCGCTGTCCTTTTCCGAAAACCATGCCGGGTTCATCCGATATACGATTTTGTTCTGAGGTGCGTATACTACCTTTCCATGGCTGTCCTGGATATATCCAAACCCAGTCTGTCCCATAGTGATATCTTCCACCAGATTCTGGATGCTTTTCAGATCCATATCCACCAGGATCACTCCTATTGCCTGTCCGGTATCTTTATCAGAGATCATTTTTGCAGTACTGACATACTGATCTGTACTGTGATTTTTCCAGCTTTTCAGATTCCGCCCGAAAGCTGCAGTATTTAAAACAAGATATCCATCTGCAGCCAAAGCTTCCTGATACCAGTCTTCCCTTGTAAGAGGGGTCTTCTGAAGACGGTAGGAATCGTTGGAAAGATACTGTCCTTTTT
This sequence comes from uncultured Blautia sp., assembly GCA_900553515.1. Classification (GTDB taxonomy): domain Bacteria; phylum Bacillota; class Clostridia; order Lachnospirales; family Lachnospiraceae; genus Blautia_A. The sequence goes on from USDN01000013.1 coordinate 39,694, forward strand.
CACTGACAAGTACCATATTGAGGTAATCTTCATATGTATCACTGTACTGGAGCAGCAGTTCTCTGACCTGCCCCTCCAGGATCACCCTCCTTGCCTGCTGTCTCTCAGCGTCCAGTTTCAGATATTCCTGGACACAAGGCGCATTTCCCAGTACTTCTGCATTATCAGAAACAGACTGAAATATAAGATCCAGGGAACGCAGTACCTGATTCTGTATCTCCATGGTATTTGCATAGGAATGTTCTTCCATAGAATCCTGATAAATGATATTTCCAGCCGTGGTGATCACAATAGTAACCAGCAGAAGAAGCCCGCAGTTAAGTACGACCATTTTAAACAGCATATTATCCGGATGTAATATTTTTTTGATCATCTGCAGCATACCGTACCTCCAATGCTACTTATCATAGTGTATCTGTCAGTTTCTGTCAACCGCTCTGTTTTTCAGATATTCCTTTCTCTTTTCTGACAAAAAGGGAGGCTGAAAACCATCCCTGATTTTACAGCCCCCTCTGCTATTTTTCACTTTATTATCTGGATCCTGTCTGAGAATATTATTCTGCTGTTCCGCCGTATTTTTCAAGAAGCTCTTCTGCATTTTCCGGAGTAACGATCTCAGAAGTAAGGGTCAGAGTTTTTTCAAGTTCTTTTCCCTCTACAAGAAGCTGATATGCGCTTTCAATAGCCTCTGCACCGCCAGTTGGATAAACCTGGGTCATGCTCAGTCTTCCGTCCATTACGCTGCGGATACCGCCGTCTGGTGTAGGAAGTCCGTCAAATCCTACAAAGAGGATATCTCCTTCTCTGCCTGCATTCTTTGCTGCAATGTATGCACCCTCTGCCATGGGGTCGTTCAATGCCAGGAAAAGATCGATCTCGTCATTTGTCTGAAGCATTTCTTCTGCTACAGTAATCGCTTTTTCACGAAGCCAGTCAGCATTGTTCTCTGCAACGATCTCAATCTTGTCATTTTTCTTGATACCTTCACGGAAACCATTGTCTCTGTCAATACCGCCGGAAGTTCCCTCAAGACCTTTGATCTCGCAAACCTTTCCTCCGTCCGGAAGAAGGGTATCTGCTACATATTCGCCTGCAATACGTCCCATATCTACATTATCTGCGCCGATAAACTGTGTATATTTATCTCCATCGATTTTTCTGTCCAGAAGGATTACCGGAATCCCTGCATCATAAGCTGCGCTTACTGCATTTGTCAGAGGAGTCGCCTCATTAGGAGATGTAATGATCAGATCTACCCCCATCTGTACAAAGTTCTCAATATCAGCGATCTGTTTGGAGTTGTCCTGTGCAGCATCTGCAAAGATCACTTCAAACTCCGGATATTTTTCTGCTGCCATTTTGATCTGATCATTCATGGCAACACGCCATGGCTCGCCAAGATTACACTGTGACATACCAATGACATATTTGTCTTTTTTCTCTGCCGCAAATGCAGGAACTGCGCTCACTGCAAGTGTGGATACTCCGATTGCTGCTGTCAGCAGGATACTAATGGCTTTCTTATTCATATTGTACCTTCTTTCTCCGACAGTTTTTACTTCTTTTTTATTTTTGATCTTCCATCCTGCTGCCGGACAGTGGAAGAATTTATTTACTTTATTAATTTAATTATTACAGATCATTCTTTTACTTTGTCTGCCTGCATAAATACAGCGATAATGATCAGGAAACCTTTTACCATAAGCTGAAGGTTTGAGTTGACACCTTTCAGTCCCAAAACGTTATCCAGCATACCAAGGATCAAAGCACCGATCAGTGTACCGATCATGGTTCCCTTACCGCCTGCAAGGCTGGTTCCGCCAATAGCACAGGCTGCAACAGCGTTCAGCTCATATCCCTGTCCTTCATTAGGACCACCCTGGCTGATCTGAGCCGCATGGATCATGGCTGCAACAGATGCCAGCATAGAACAGATCACAAATGCATAGATTTTGATCCGGTCAACTTTAATACCGGAAAGGTACGCTGCCTGACGGTTTCCGCCAATAGCGTATACCTGACGTCCGAATCTTGTTTTACTCAGGATAATCTGGAAAATAATAAGCAGTACGATAAAAATAATAGCCGGTACCGGAACCACACCGCCAATACGCATCTGAAGGACCTCAAATGCCGGAGGCGCCATTCCCTTGCCTTCTCCATATGCCAGAGGAATACCAATACCATTTGCCCAGAATCTGGCAAGACCACGGGCAATATTCATAGATGCCAGGGTTACGATAAATGCCTGAAGGTGAAGCTTGGTAATACACAGACCATTAAAAAGTCCAAAAAGTCCGCCGATCACAAGACTTGTCAGCACAGCCGGAATAAAACCAAATCCACTCATGACCATCAGATAGGCACACCCTGTAGAAACAAGACCTACAACTGAACCTACAGAGAGGTCAATATCACCAAGGATCAGGATCAGGGTCATACCAATGGCGATAATGCCGTTTTCCGATACGGCACGAAGTACGTTCATCAGATTTCGGATATCAAGGAAGTTATTTCTTCCGTCTTTTACGCAGATCGTAGACGCCACCACAAAGATAATGACCAATGCGATCACGCTCTGCATCTGTTTCAGCACAGCTTTTACTTTTGCTTTGTTTTCCATTACATTTCCTCCCTCTATTTTGTTGCACTTTCAAGCAGTTTTTCCTGTGTTGCATCCTTCTGCAGGAATTCTCCCGTTAATTCTCCTTCACAGAAAGTAACGATCCTGTCAGAAATTCCAATAACCTCAGGAAGCTCTGAAGATACCACAATAATAGCTATACCCTGTTTTGCCAGATTATTGATCAGCTGATATATTTCAGCTTTGGCGCCTACATCAATACCTCTGGTAGGCTCGTCCAGCAGAAGGATCTTTGGCTCGGTCATCAGCCACTTTGCGAGAACGACTTTCTGCTGATTTCCACCAGACAGAGAACTGGCCAGAGTTTTTGATCCAGGCGCTTTGATCCTCAGTGTTTCCATCTGTTTCTGCCAGATATTTTTTTCTTCAGATGTTTTCATAAAAAACATAGGACTGAACTTTTTCAAAAGAGGAAGCGACATATTTTCGCCTATAGATCTGGAAAGTACCAGACCAGTACCTTTTCTGTCCTCTGTAGCAAAGGAAATACCTGCTTTGATGGCATCGGAAGGAGTTTTTATGGAAACCTCTTTTCCTTCTATATAAATATGCCCTTCAGTTTCTCCGTGATGTACGCCTGCAAGACATTCAAAAAATTCAGATCTTCCTGCCCCGGCAAGTCCTGCAATTCCCAGAACCTCTCCATGACGTACATAAAGGGAAATATTCTTTAAAGATCTGCGGAAACTTCCCTCCGGAGGTGTATAGCTGAGTCCCTTTACCTCCAGCGCAACTTCGCCTTTTTCGGTAGGATCTTTTGGATACTGTTCACTCATATCACGTCCTACCATCATCTTGATGATCTCATCTTTTGTCGTCTCAGCCGCCTTGACAGTTCCAATATACTGTCCATCACGCATAACGGTCAGTCTGTCTGCGATCTTAAAGATTTCTTCCATTCGATGTGTGATATAAATGATACCTTTTCCTTCGCCTCTTAATCTCCTGATGATATTAAATAATTTTTCCGCCTCTTTTTCGCTGATAGCAGATGTAGGCTCATCCATAACAATGATCTCTGAGTTCAGCGAAATAGCCTTTGCGATCTCCACCAGCTGCTGCTCACCAATACGCAAGTCCTTCAGCTTCTTTGCAGGATCTACCTTAACATCCAGCATTTCAAGATATTTCCTTGATTCTTCGATCATTCCCTTAAAATCTACCGCCGGTCCTGCTTTTGATTTCCACCTGCCAAGAAAAATATTCTCTGCCACACTAAGCTCAGGTACGATCTGCAGTTCCTGATGGATCTTTGCAATTCCGAGTTTCTTAGCTGTAATAGGATCCGAAACATGCACCTTTTCACCTTTCAGATAAATCTCACCTTCCGTAGGCTGAAGGGATCCGCTCAAAATATTCATGAGGGTTGATTTACCTGCTCCGTTTTCGCCCATCAGAGCCAGAACTTCACCTGCATAGAGGTCCAGGGAAACACCTTTCAGCGCCTGCACGCTTCCAAAGGTTTTACTAATATCTTTCATATCCAGTAATTTCTTTTCCATAGTTCCTCCTTTTCGTTCTCTTTATTTTCAATATATACATTATATACAAATTCTTTTTCTATGTATTTCCAAAAATCAGTGATTTTTTTATAATTTTTTTACTTATTTTTATTTTATTTATCTATTTTTAACAAAAAGATAACCTGTGTCACTTTTCTGATAAGCAATACAGGTTATCCTCTTCCTTTACATTGTACTTTAATATTTCAGATTCCGGGGATCTTTTTTCAAATATACATATCTGATATAATGAAGCAGCTTCTTTTCTCCGTGGTCATTCAGGATCCGAAGAAGCGCCTCCAGCTCTTTTTTTGTCTGTGGATGGATAAACCAGAGTTCATCCTTGCTTTTAAGAAAATATTCCAGCGGCTGGCTTTGTGTGTATGCATCGCCCAGATAGTTCCGTGATGCGCTGATTCGGTCCATCACCATTTCCGCCACATATTTCCTGGGCATCTGTGCCCCCATGATCACATGTTCTTTATCCAGAGAATAATCAACCCAATGTTCAAAATGATGTTTATTCCGCCCTTTGTGATGAAGCCAGGAAGTAGAAACTCCGACAGCTTCCCTTTCCGCATTATTAGGGCTTCTTGTTCCCTGATAGTATCTGCATCCTACAAGAAATTCTGTAGGAGAATATTTAGACAGGTCATGAAGCAGTCCCTGTTTATAAAGTCCGATCCGAAAACAGTATTTCATAACCAGAAGCTTATGTCTGGTAATAGTTTTAAAATGAAGCCAGGGATGCACCGGCTACGCCTCCTTTTTGCCGATCAGGACCACGATACTGCGGGGACTGATCCCGATATTTTTTTCATATGTCTCTTCACTCTCCTGGAAAAATCCCGTTTCTCCTGGATCTGAGGTATCTGCGATCTTCTTCCAGTGCAGACCATCCGGAAGATTCGGAAGAGCGATCGTACGGTTTTCCCAATGGAAATTATAACCTACATAGATAAAATCATCTTCTGTACCATCTTTTTTTTCTGCATAGGCTCCGCAATACATGATTCCCATAAGACGGCAGGTATTTTCCTGATTCAGATACCAGGCTCTTTCCCCATGGAAAGACATATCCGGAAAACCTTTTGCCAGATAGTCCACGCCTTTTGGTTCCTTTTCCATATGAAGTACCGGATGGGCTTTTCGAAAGGCCACTGCTGCTTTTACAAAATCAAAGTGTTTTGGATTTTTGCGCAGCGCTTTCCAGTCTGTCCATCCTGATGGATTATCCTGGCACCATGCGTTATTATTTCCTTCCTGTGAGTTGCCAAACTCATCACCGGCATAAATCATCGGTGTTCCCTGGCTTAACAGGAGCATAAGAAAAGCATTTCTGATCTGCTGCTCTCTCATCCTCTTTACTGCAAGCTTTCTGGTAGGTCCCTCGATCCCGCAGTTCCAGGAATAATTATAATCGCTGCCATCCTGATTGCCTTCACCATTTGCCTCATTATGACGGTAATTATAGGAAACTGTGTCATAGAGGGTAAAGCCATCCTGACTTGCCATATAATTAATGTTCCCTCCCAGAGAACGCACATGGCGGACATGGTATTCCGCCGAAGGAATCATACCCTCATCACTTTTCAGATACCGGCGCATATCCTGCTGGAAACCGCCCTGATATTCTGCTGCCATCCCGTCTGTTTCCATATAGTCCGGAACCGCCTGGAAAAGCTTCTTTGTTCCATAAAGAATGTGATCCTTTGCAAGCAGCTCCACCGGCACACCTTCTCCAATAAAGTGGAATCCATCCACATGATAATAAGTTTTCCAGAACCACGCTGCCTGAAGAGCCATAAGCGGATTTGTCCCCTTTGGGAAATAAAATTCCATGATGCACTGGATACCTGCTTTGTGCATGGCTTTTATCATATCACGAAATTCTTTTTCCGGTTCTTTTGTTGCACAGTAAGCTCTTTTAGGTGCAAAATACCAACCGCTCTGATATCCCCAGTAATTAACCTTTCCTTCACTGCGTTTTTCTGTAATCAGTCCGTCTCCGCGGACGCCGGAGGCCAGCTCCTGAAATTCATAGGCAGGCATCAGTTCCACTGCATTGATTCCAAGTTCCTGCCAGTACGGAATCATTTCTTTCAATCCTGCAAAGGTTCCTCTCATCTTCTGGGGCAGTTTCTGCTGTTTCGTATAACCTCTTACATGAAGCTTATAAAGAATCATTTCGTGATAGGGAATCTCCGGAGATACGTCTCCCTCCCAGTCATATTCTGTTTCCGGAAGAAAAGTACAGCGTACACTGTTTTCGTCTTTGTTTTCGGAAGATATGCCAAAATGCTCTCTTCCGCAAATCCCATGGGCATAAGGATCCTGCCGGATCTTTCCGTCTACCCGGAAATTATATTCATATTTTTCTGTGTTCAACCCTGAAACAAGAAGGGTACACACTTTCCCCGTCCGATTTTCCTCTGTAAAAGGGATCTCTTTGTACGGGTGTGAGGAGCCTTTACGGTAAAGTACCAGAGAAGCATCTGCCCCACAGGGAATCTCTGCCGCAAAATTCAAACCTTCTGCATTTTTGTTGGCACCAAGCATCACCGGATTCCCATTTCGGATAAATAATCCACTCTGTTTTTCCATGATCTGTTCTCCTTTTTGTAGTTTCGTTCTGAATCATCCATTTTTCTGCCCTTTTATTTTCAGGGTTTCAGATCTAATTCCACAGGACAATGATCCGAGCCAAAGATTTCTGTATGGATCCGGGCATCTTCAAGTCTGTCCTTCAGAGATGGAGATGTAATAAAATAATCAATCCTCCATCCGGCATTTTTTTCTCTTGCTTTAAATCGATAAGACCACCAGGAATAAATCCCCTCCTGATCCGGATAAAAAAAGCGGAAAGTATCTATAAAACCGCTTTCCAGAACTTTTGTAAAGCAGGCTCTTTCTTCATCGGTAAAACCTGCATTTTTGCGGTTGGTCTTAGGATTTTTCAGGTCAATTTCCTGATGCGCCACATTCATATCACCACAGCAGATCACCGGTCTTTTCTCCTGAAGTTTCAGAAGATAGGCAAGAAAATCCCTTTCCCATTCCATCCGGTATTCCAAACGTCTCAGTTCACTCTGCGAATTAGGTGTATAAACCGTTACAAGATAAAACTCCTCGAATTCCAGAGTAATCACACGTCCTTCCTTATCATGCTCCTGGATTCCGATTCCATAGGAGACAGAAAGCGGTTCCTGTTTTGTAAAAACAGCCGTGCCGGAATATCCCTTACGGTTGGCATAATTCCAATATTGATGATAGCCCGGAAGATCCAGTTTTACCTGATTTTCCTGACATTTGGTTTCCTGAAGACAAAAGATATCCGCATCCAGTTTATGAAAATTCTCTTCAAAGCCTTTTGTAATACAGGCTCTGATTCCGTTTACATTCCATGAGATTAGTTTCAATTTTTTCCTCCTGATGAGTTTTTTTATCTTACTGTAGTTACAGTATATCATATTTAACCTATGATTCAAAACATGTTTTATAAAAGAACGATATTTATTTACTATTATAGCTGCTGTTTCATCCATTCACAGCATCATTTACTTTTACAAAAAGAAATCATTTTACAAGAATCTCTTTATCTGATAGAATAAAGAATACAGTCCGACAGAAATATCCGGACAAATACGTTAAAGTGAGGAAAACACAATGAGTGAAGAATTCAAAAATGCAGGCTGCAGTGCCAGTGACTGCTCATCCTGCTGTGAAAGCTGCGGATCCGCACAAAATCAGATCCCAAATACCATTTCTCTTACACTGGATGATAACACAGAAGTAGAATGTGCCATCCTGACCATCTTTCCTGTAGAGGAAAAAGAATATATCGCCCTTCTTCCCCTGGATGAAAACGGTCAGAATCAGGACGGAGAAGTTTATCTTTATGTATTCTCCCGCACAGAAGAGGGAGATCCCATGCTTGCAAACATTGAAAGTGACGAGGAATATGCAAAGGCAGCAGATGCTTTTAATATGATTCTTGAAAACGCACGCAAAGCAGAAGAACACGGAGAATATACAGAAGAAAAAGGAGAGTCTCTGGAATAATTCCAGGCTCTCCTTTTTTCGTTGATTTATTTATTTGTGGTACTTCCAAACCCACCGTTACGGATGCCTGTTGCATCGTCATCTACGGTGATTCCATATTCTACAAAAATCCCCTGCATAAATCCGGTTCCTTTTGCCAGTTCTACCGTTTTTCCTTCTCTTCCATCGTTGGTCAGCTTTGCAAACATATGACCCTCATTGTCAGAATAAAAATAATCGCTGTCAATGATGCCAACTGTATTGTTCAGCTGAAGGCGGTATTTAAAGCCCAAACCGCTTCTGGGATAGCATTTCAGCACCCACTCCTGATCCATTTCCACACGGATGCCTGTCGGAATCTTAATGCTTTCTCCCGGTGCAATAGAAAAGTCTGACGGGGAATAAAAATCATAACCGGCACTTCCCGCCGTTGCTCTTTTGGGAAGAGCGATATTTTTGTAGATTTCTTTTATTTCTTCATCGGAAGCTTCCGGAAAATTATCTTTCCAGTCTTCCAGAAAACGCGCTTCACTTACTTTATGAAATTTTGCAATTCTCTTCATGCTGTTCTCCTGAAGTTATTCTGCATGGAGGACGATTTTTCCCTGACGAAGAGTTTCCGGAACATTGATCACCCGCTGGTTATCTGATCCTTTCCATTTCAAAGAAGGATCTCTTCGTTCTACAAGGAATTCTCCATCCACACATACGTCAAGATAATGAATGACCTCTTCGTTCTGGATCTCTTCCCAGAGAGAACCTGTATAAAGCCAGATCGTCTTGTTTGGATATTTCTGGCGGATTTTTCTTGCAAGATCTGTAATACCGGTTATATTAGCCGGGTGCAGAGGATCTCCTCCGGAAAAAGTGATCCCGCTTACATAATCTTTATCAAGCTCCGCAAAAATTTCATTTATCTCTGCCTCTGTAAAAGGGAGTCCTCCATTGGGGTCCCAGGTAACCGGATTCTGACATGATTTACAGCAATGATTGCATCCTGCTACCCAAAGAACCACCCGGAGTCCGTCTCCATTCAGCATATCATCTTTTGTTATATTATGATATCTCATAGTCTTTTATCTCTTATGCCTCTTCCGGCACATCCTTCATGCTGAAACTGATTCTGCCCATCTTGTCTTTTCCAAGACAGATCACCTTTACCTGATCTCCAAGGCTTAATACATCTTCAACACGTTCGATTCTTTCCTTAGCGATCTTGGAAATGTGAACCATTCCCTCTTTTCCTGGTGCAAATTCAACAAATGCACCGAATTCCTTGATGCTGACTACCTTTCCGGTAAAGATCTGTCCCGCTTCAAAATCAGCAGCGATCACTTCGATCATATGAGCAGCCTCATCCATTCCTCTCTGGTCTACGCCGCAAATGGATACTGCACCTTCATCACTGATATCAATCTGTACGCCGGTACGCTCAATGATGGTATTGATTGTTTTTCCTCTCTGACCTACCACATCACCGATCTTCTGAGGATCGATCTGGATCTGGATGATTTTCGGAGCATATTTATTTACATGGTCACGAGGTTCTGCGATACATTTTTCCATAACCTCTGTGAGGATATACTCTCTTGCTTCTTTTGTTCTGCGGATTGCTTCCTCCACGATAGGTCTGGTAAGACCATGGATCTTAATATCCATCTGGATCGCAGTAATACCGTCATGTGTTCCGGCAACCTTAAAGTCCATATCGCCAAAGAAGTCTTCCAGACCCTGGATGTCTGTAAGAACAATATAATCGTCATCTGTGGCACCAGTAACAAGACCACAGGAAATACCAGCTACCGGTTTGCTGATCGGTACGCCCGCTGCCATAAGAGACATGGTGGATGCACAGATACTGGCCTGAGAAGTAGAACCATTGGACTCAAATGTTTCAGATACTGTACGGATCGCATATGGAAACTCTTCTGCTGACGGAAGCACAGGAACAAGCGCTCTCTCAGCCAGGGCTCCATGACCGATCTCACGACGTCCCGGTCCTCTGGACGGCTTTGTCTCACCAACAGAGTAGGACGGGAAGTTATAATGATGCATATATCTTTTGGAAGTTTCAAATTCATCCAGTCCATCCAGTCTCTGAGCTTCAGAAAGAGGTGCAAGAGTAGTCAATGTACAGATCTGAGTCTGTCCACGGGTAAACATAGCAGATCCATGTACTCTCGGGATGATATCCACTTCTGCTGCAAGAGGACGGATCTGATCGATCTTACGTCCGTCCGGACGTTTGTGGTCTCTCAGGATCATCTTACGGACAGTCTTCTTCTGGTACTGATAAACTGCTTCTCCCAGAACGTTAAGCCATTCCTCATTATCTGCAAATTTATCCTGAAGTCTTGCTGTGATCTCACGGATGTTTTCTTCTCTTGTCTGCTTATCATCTGTAAATACTGCCTCTTCCATTTCTTCTGGCGGAACAATTTCACGGATGGCTGCAAAAAGTTCTTCCGGAACTGCACAGGACGCATAAAGATGTTTTTCTTTTCCACATTCTGCTACAATCTTGTCAATAAAACGGATGATCTCCTGATTTACTTCATGTGCTTTGTAAATAGCTTCGATCATTTTGTCCTCAGGAACTTCATTTGCTCCGGCCTCGATCATGATTACCTTTTCTCTGGTAGAAGCAACCGTAAGCTGAAGATCAGAAATCTCTTTCTGTGCCAGTGAAGGATTGATCACAAATTCTCCATCAATAAGGCCTACCTGAGTTGTTGCACATGGACCATCAAAAGGAATATCAGAAATACAGGTAGCAATAGAAGATCCAAGCATCGCCGGAATCTCCGGATTACACTCCGGATCCACTGACATTACCATATTTACAAGTGTTACATCATTTCTGTAATCCTTTGGAAACAGAGGACGCATAGGACGGTCGATTACACGGGAAGTAAGGATGGCATGCTCACTTGCCTTTCCCTCTCTTTTATTAAATCCACCCGGAATTTTTCCTACTGCATACATTTTTTCTTCATATTCAACACTTAAAGGAAAGAAATCAATTCCTTCTCTCGGTTCTTTAGAAGCTGTTGCTGTTGAAAGTACAGTTGTATCTCCATAATGCATCAGAGCCGCACCATTGGCCTGCTTTGCAACACGGCCTACATCTACTGTAAGTGTTCTTCCGGCTAATTCCATAGAATAACTTTTGTACATAGTTTATCTCCTTTTCATAAAATTCTACAGGCTGGTATTGCCTTCTAAGCGGACAGAAGTCCGAAACAACTGAAAAAACCGCCGACAGCAGGCTCCACACGGGCTTTTCAGAAGTCTCGGAAAATACTTCTGTTTTTTCAAAAAGGCGGTAAATACCTGTATGTAGTAAAACAGGGCGGATGGAAATCCGCCCTTCCGCAAACTAATTATTTTCTTAAACCTAATTTTTCAATCAGTGCACGGTATCTTTCGATGTCTGTTTTCTTCAGGTATGCCAGCAGCCCTCTTCTCTGACCTACCATTTTCAGAAGACCTCTTCTGGAATGATGATCTTTGTGATGGCTCTGTAAATGCTCTGTAAGCTCCTGAATTCTTGCTGTAAGAACTGCAACCTGTACCTCCGGTGAACCTGTGTCACCCTCGCATCTTGCATATTCTTTCATGATTGCCTGTTTTTTTTCTTTTGAAATCATTATGATTTCCTCCTTATTAATTATAATATTATTTAGTCCGGCTTAATATAAAACCGTCTATAACCGCCGCGCATTAAGAAATGGTTGGAGATTCCTGTCTCTGAATACGGGCTGATTTACACCTCAAATAGTATAGCACAAAAGATATTGTGTTGTAAATAACAATTTATTTTTTTGCAGAATCCTGTCCTTCTTCATCTGTAAGTGAAAAAGCAATGTTTGTAGCATGGTCAGCCACACGCTCCAGTCCGGACAGAATGTCTGAGAACATCATGCCTGCTGACGCAGTACATTCATTTCTTGTAAGCCGCTGGATATGAGATTCCTGAAGTTCTCTTTCCATACGGTCGATCCGGTCTTCCAGATCCAGGATCTCCTGCATATGCTCCTGATTGTTATGGGAGAACATATCCAGTGCATAAGTAGTGATCTTCACTACCATATCAAGCATTTCATTCAGTTCTCTCTTAGCCTGAGGACTGAATTCCACCTGATTTTCCATTCGCTGTTTTGCTGCATCTGCCACATTCTCTGCATGGTCTCCGATACGCTCAATGTCATTGACCACATGGAAAAGTCCGCCGATGCTCTTCTTATCGTCTGTAGGAATGGTGGTCTGGTTTACTTTTACAAGATAATCTGTAATCGCATGATTCAAAAGATTGATCTGATCTTCTGTTTCATAAACCTCCTGGATCTCCTTTTCATTCATAGTAAAGAATGCATCCATAGAAGCTTTCAGGTTGCGGATGGCGATATTTCCCATGCGCTCCATTTCTCTGGTAGCCTCGAACACTGCTGTTGTAGGAGAGAATACAGATTTTTCACCAATATATTGAAGCTGGAATTCCTGTGCAGCCGGTTTTTCCTCTTCCCGTACAAACAAACCTGTAAGCTTGACGATCTGTTTGATAAACGGAAACAGAAGCAGTACTTCTGCCACTTTGATCAGCGTGTGGGCATTGGCAACCTCTCTTGCCACATTTCCATGAGACATAACACTGAGCATATGTGTGATCGGCTCCAGGGCAAAACTGAATACCAGATACATAACTGCTGTACCGATGATGTTAAAGAATAAGTGGATCAGCGCTGCACGCTTAGCGATCTTCTTACCGTTGATGGATGCAAGAAGCGCAGATACACAGGATCCAATGTTACATCCAAAAATAATAAAGTAGCAGATACGGATATCCAGAAGTCCCTGCTGTGCAAGAAGAAGGACGATACCTACTGTTGCAGAAGAACTCTGAAGTACAGTAGTCACTACAATACCCACGATAACAGCCAGGAAATGGCTGGTCAGTGAGCTCATGATCTCTACTACCTGCGGTGACTCACGAAGTACAGACATAGAATCTGACATTCCGGAAAGTCCCATAAAAAGAATACCAAATCCCAGAAGCACCTCTCCTGCTCTCTGGACCTTTGTCTTGTTACAGAACATTACCATGATCACACCTGCCATGATGATAGCCGGTGCAAGCGCAGACAGATTTAAAGAAATCAGCTGCGAAGTTACTGTGGTACCGATATTGGCACCCATGATCACGCCTGCCGCCTGATAAAGATTCATCAGTCCGGAATTTACAAAACTGACTACCATAACCGTAGACGCACTTGAAGACTGGATCACCGCCGTAAAAAATGTTCCGACGAGGATTCCTCTCAATGGAGTTTTTGTAAAAAACTCCAGAATACTTCTCATTTTAGCCCCTGCTGCTTTTTCCAGGCCGTCGCTCATAAGCTTCATGCCATACAAAAACATACCAAGGCCGCCCATTAAACCAAGAATAATCCCTGCCATTCTCTGTTCTCCCTTGTATATTCTTCCTTTATCAATAATCTTCCAATTAAAGAAAATGTATATTTACTGACCTTACCACAGCATATCATCTGTTGAAATATGCTTTTCCTTTACAGATATCTTCCTGGATCTGCTTTTTCAAAGCCTCAAAAGAAGAAAACTTATGCTCTTCTCTTAAATATTTCCGAAATTCCACAGTACAGGTTTTTCCATAAAGATTTTTTTCACAGTCAAATAAATACGATTCCACTCCTACAAAGGTTTCCCCTATGGTAGGCTTGTAACCTACATTTGTAATGCCAGGATAGACTTCCTGGCCAAAACTGGACAAAGTGACATAAACACCGTTTGGGGGCAAAAGCTTTTCCGGCATCGGAATAAGATTTGCAGTAGGAAAAAAATCTCTGTGTCCCATTCCCCGTCCATGCTCTACCATCCCGGATACAAAATAATCTCTGCCCAGAAGAGAAGAAACTTTTTCCATGTTTCCCTTTGCAAGCTCTTCCCTGATATAGGTACTGCTTATCTTTCTGGTCCCTTCCATTTCCTTGGGCAGGATATCTGCTTTGAATCCGTATCTGACTCCGGATTTTACCAGAAGCTCCGGAGTCCCTTTTCGTTCAAAACCAAATCGGAAATCTTCTCCTACTGCCACATAGGATGCCTGAAGCGCCCCCACAAGCACCTGACGGATAAAGTTCTCTGCCTTCATATGCCTGATCTCGCTGTTCAGCGGGCATTCCAAAAGTACATCTACACCCATATGTTCCAGAAGATCCCTGCGTTCTGCTTTTGTAAAAATTGTTTTCCTGTCAGAAACAAAGGCGATCACAACCGCTGCTGCCCCTGTTTCTTTTTTCTGATCCAGAATCCTGCTGATCAGCTTTCTGTGTCCTTTGTGCACCCCGTCAAATTTTCCCAGAGTCACTGCACTGCCGCATAATCGTGGAAACTGGCCTTCTATTGTCATGTATTCCATGAGCTGCTCCTGACGTTCTGTTTTATAAAAACATCTTTACCGGACGGTAGGAGGCGCTGGCTCTATGCCACTGATAAATACCGATAAATACATCTTCACTGGTATACATCCTGACCCATCCTTCTCTGCAGCCGCCTTCTGTCAGCTCCTCCCCTACAGGGTTGCCGTTTTTCAGAAGCCTGTCTGCCATTTCAATACAGCGGACTGGCGGATAGTTTTCAAGCACTTTCTCAATCCCTACCAAATGTTCTTCCAGTTTTCCCTGCTGCATCAGCTGCTGGATCTCATCCAGAGTCAGACTGTCTTCTAAAGCAAACTGACCGGAACGTGTGCGGAGCAGTTCTTCCATACAGCCTCCGCACCCCAGCTTTTGTCCGATGTCATGACAAAGTGTGCGGATATAAGTTCCTTTGCTGCAGGTTACTGACAACTTTATCAATGGAAGATCTGTCTCCAGGATCTGGATTTTATAAAATGTCACAGGCCGTGCTTTACGTTCTACAGTTTTTCCCTCCCTGGCAAGCTCATAAAGTTTTTTTCCGTTTACCTTCAGAGCTGAATACATGGGCGGGATCTGCTGCTGTTCACCTAAAAAACTTTCCACAGTTTCTTTAACCATTTCTTCAGAAACCAGGACAGGAAGTTCCTTCAGAACCTGTCCTGTCATATCCTGAGTATCTGTTTCGATCCCAAGGCGAAGAACTGTCTCATATGTTTTTTCTTTTTCTGTAAGCATCTCCACAAGACGGGTGGCCTTTCCCAAAACAACAGGAAGAACGCCTTCCGCATCCGGATCCAGAGTCCCTGTATGACCGATTTTTTTTATATGCAGGATACCGCGAAGTTTTGCTACCACATCATGAGAGGTAAACCCCTTTTCTTTCCTGACAACTAAAACTCCATCCATCATTTTTCTTTCTCCAGACAGATCTGGCGGTATATCTCCCGTGTCACATTGTTGATTACATCATACATGGATCCCTGAAGATCACAGCCTGCCGCTCTTGTATGTCCTCCTCCGCCAAAATACACAGCCACCTTACTTACATCCACATTCCCATTGGATCTAAGTGATACTTTAAAAGTCTGTGTCTCAACTTCATAGAGGAACATCGCAACCTCTACTCCCTTTGTAAGGCGCAGCTGGCTTACAATTCCATCCAGATCCTTTCCGTCTACTCCATAGAAATCCATATCCCTTTTTCTCAGATATCCGATGATGCAGGTTCCGTTCATAAGAAGAATACTTTCTGCCAGAACTCTTCCCATAACCTGATTCTGCAGATATGTTTTTTCATAAAAGGACTGATCGATGATCCGGTTAAATTCAAATCCGGTCTTCATCA
>USDN01000014.1 GCA_900553515.1 uncultured Blautia sp.
GTCTTGCCCATCTTCTTGCCCTCGGAGTTGAGCAGAAGGGTGATGGTCATGGCGTGGGCGTCCTTGCCCAGCTTGCGGCGGATCAGCTCGGTGCCGCCCAGCATGTTGCTCCACTGGTCGTCGCCGCCAAACTCCATGTTGCAGCCGTAATTTTGGAACAGGTGGTAGAAGTCGTAGCTCTGCATGATCATGTAGTTAAATTCCAGGAAGCTTAATCCTCTTTCCATACGCTGCTTATAGCACTCCGCGGTCAGCATACGGTTTACAGAAAAATGAGGTCCCACCTCACGGAGAAGCTCTACATAATTCAGACCCATCAGCCAGTCTGCATTGTTTACCATAAGCGCTTTTCCCTCGGAAAAGTCAATAAAACGTTCCATCTGCTTTTTGAAGCAGTCAATGTTGTGCTGGATAGTTTCTTTTGTCATCATCTGACGCATGTCGGTTCTTCCGGAAGGATCACCGATCATACCGGTTCCGCCGCCGAGAAGAGCGATCGGACGGTTTCCTGCCATCTGAAGGCGTTTCATCAGGCACAGCGCCATAAAGTGTCCTACATGAAGACTGTCTGCAGTAGGGTCAAAACCAATGTAAAATGTGGCTTTTCCATTGTTTACCATTTCTTTGATCTCGTCTTCGTTTGTCACCTGGGCGATCAGCCCTCTTGCCTGCAGTTCTTCCCAAACTGTCATAATATCTTCCTCCTGTATTAAAAAGCCCGGTTCCTGTCCTTTTAGGACGAGAACCGGGTCCCGTGATACCACCTAAATTCACAGAAAGCGTCTGCCTCCTGCCTCGTTAAGCACGATAACGTGTGCCGATCCGCTGCAGCCTACTTACAGGATATCCTCTGTTCGGTGCAGAGCTCCGAGATGTATTCGCAAAAGTTCCGCACGCGCCTCTCACCATCCGGCAGCTCTCTGTGTGCTTTCCTGAAGCTACTTCTTCTCTTCCAAGCCGTTTCATATACTTCTAAAAGTATACAAATCCCCCCATTGTTTGTCAAGAGGGATTGCCCTGTAATTTATCAACTTAAAGTGTCAGAGAGTGCTGTCCAATCCCTCATCTGTATAAAGCTCCGTTCCGTCGGCAGCAGCCGTTGCAAGCTGGTCGCACCGCTCATTCAGAGGATTGTCCGCATGTCCTTTTACCCAGCGGAACGTTACCTGATGTGGTTCTTTTGCCTTCAGAAGACGCTTCCACAGATCCACATTTTTTACATCCTGATTTTTTCCGCGCTTCCAGTTTTTTTTCAGCCAGGAATCGATCCAGTGCTGATTGAACGCATCCACCAGGTATTTGGAATCTGAAAAAAGTTCCACCTGGCAGGGACGGTTCAATGCCTCCAGGGCCACAATGGCAGCCATCAGCTCCATACGGTTGTTTGTTGTTTTTTTGTAGCCCCGGGATAATTCTCTTTCATGAAGCTGTCCTTTGGAGTCCACATACTGAAGAACCGCTCCATAGCCTCCCGGTCCGTCCGGATTTCCTCTGGCAGCACCATCGGTATATATTTTTACATACATGTTGTTTCCTCCTGTTATTTTCTGTGCACGGCAGATGAGTGCTTTCTTTTTTTTGCATCTGCAAGAATCCTGCGTGGATTCTTAATAAAAATGTCCTCTGCACAGGCGATGCCGAATTTTCTTTCCGTATAGGCATAGGCATCCCCCAGCCTGGAGATCCGTTCCCGGCTTCCATGGCTGTCTGATCCGACAAAATGAACTTCTCCGCGTTTCATTAATGCTCTGCAGAAACGTTTTGTTCCAAATCCTTCTTTTCCGACAAGGCTGTCTGCATTTATCTGAGTCATAGCTCCCATAGAAATCAGTTCTTCTACTAAACCGATATTTTCTCTCATAATATCGTACCGTTCCACATGAGCAATAATTGGCTTATATCCACTGCTCAGAAGAGCATACAATCGTTCTCTGATATAAAAAACATCCATACGATTAGAAAATTCTGTCAACACATACCTGGAGCCTGCCATAGTCGGAACCTGACCGGAACGAAGAAGCGGAACCATATCGATCTCGGCATGAAATTCACACCCCAGATACAGTCTTAAATCCTGGTCATACTCCCAGGCAGCTTCTCTCAGAATACGAAATTGTTTTTTTATTTCTGCCACAGGAGTTTCAAACATTCTTTTTCTGTGATGTGGTGTTACGATGATCGTGCGCACACCCTGATCATATTCCATTTTCAGCATTTTTACTGCTTCTTTTAAATCCACTGCTCCGTCATCCACATAAGGAATCATATGACAATGGATGTCAATAAGGCCTGATACCGGCATAAACGCCTCGCACCTCCAATATCAAATCATTTTCGACAGGCTTTCCATACTCCTGTCTTTTCAAAATCAGCAGCTGCCTGCTCTGCCTCCTTTACGATCTCCG
Organism: uncultured Blautia sp.; assembly: GCA_900553515.1. GTDB lineage: Bacteria > Bacillota > Clostridia > Lachnospirales > Lachnospiraceae > Blautia_A. Next base: position 2,406 of record USDN01000014.1, read on the forward strand.
GAGAATACTCCAGCATAGACAACAGTTTAATAGCATTTCTGCTTGTTGCTCGTCCCTCTTTTAAAAGGTAGTTAAAAAGCACCTGATGTTCCTGTACCTCTTCCTCAAAATGAAGGTTTCGGTATTGACCTTCCAGAATATAAGACAGTTCAATGTCATGGGTGGCAGCAAAAGGAAGCACCCATTTCTGGTTCAATGAACTGAGTATCCTGGAAGAAGCTGCAATTCGTTCAATAGTATTTGTCCCCCGCAGTACTTCATCAATAATACAGAGAAGGGGATTCCCTTTTGTACTTTCATCCAAAATCCTTTTCAGTGACCGGATTTCTACGATAAAGTAGCTTTCTCCGCCAGACAGATCGTCTCTTAATGCCATGGAAGTCATCACTTTAAGAAAAGGAGCCTCATAACAGGAGCATGTACAGGTCAGAACCGTTTGTGCAAGAATACTGTTGATGGCCATATTTTTCAAAAAAGTAGATTTTCCAGATGCATTCGAACCTGTGATCAGAACGCCCGTTTCTGCTTCAATACTGTTTGCAACAGGCTTCTGAATCAGAGGATGATAAAGATCTTCCGTCTTCAGCCGGACATGATCTGATCCCATTTGTATGAATTCCGGTCTGCACCAGAGAGGCAGCAATTCCCGGAAGGAGGCAATCGCAATGGCTGCATCTAGTTCTCCCAGATTGTCCAGAAGATCCATAATCTCTTCCGTTTTTCCCTGGATAGATTTCAGAGTCTTATTGTATGTGATGATATCTATATGGAATACCATTCGGATATAATCAAGCAGCAGCTGAGCCGGATCTCCCGAAGTTTCATTTTTACTGGTCAGGAAGAACGCGCGCTTTTTTAATCCGGCCAGGGCCTTTTTACCATTACGGATATGTTCCATCTGTCTCTTTGTCTCCGGCCAGTCCACATTCTCCATTTTTTCTGCCATATCCAGCATACGGAGAAAACTGGAAAAGCAATCCAGAAATGCCCCGATCCTTACTCTGTCATTTCCTGCATAATAATAAATCACGTTTCCTGTACTGAGCAAAACAAATAAAAGAAGCCCCGCTACCGGATACAGAGGAAGAATCACAAAAAGTGTAAGGAGAAGCACGACTAATATCAGCCAGTGAAAACCGGTATGGACTGTAGGAGCATTTTCCAGCGCTAAAATTGTATCCGCAAGGGAGCCATGCCAGGTTTTCCCCACCCCCGACAGCATCATCTGCATTTTTTCTCTTTTTTCTTTATTTTCTGCAAAAAAACAAATAAGTTCTTCTCTTTTTTCTATGTCTTCTTTGTTAAATAACGGACGCCTGAGCATATCATAAAGAACATCCTCACCTGGGGAAGAAACCGTCTGATTGATCAGCATATATATCCTGTCCATATCCAGGTCATTCCAGGTAATATCATCTATACAGAACCCCTGTCCTTCTTTTCTGCGAAAATAATGAGAAATATTTTCGATATCTCCCGGTGAATATTCCCGTTCCGGAACTTGTCCATAAATTCTCTGGATCTTTCGCCGCAGTCGTTTTTTACTTTTATATTTCTCATAACCGATCCATATGATAAATAAAGAAAACAGCACTGCCGATATCAGGATCACCGTTATATATGGATGCATAAAACCACCTTTCTTTATCTGTAGCAAAATTTTCTTTCCTTTTATCAGCGTCGACGTACAAGGGAAAACACGCCTTTTGTATACCAACACTAAGCTGAGTATACTGAAAAAATTTTTTTCTGTCAATCATAAACCCGCAGTCACAGAGGACATCCTCAGCTCATAGTATGAAGTGTAGAACAAATTACGGAGGCTTTTGTAATGAGTGATTTAGCTGCTACAAACTGTGGTTGCGGAGAAGAAAGATGCGGATGTGGATGTGAAAACCAGTGTGGCTGCGGATGCAGTACAGGAAACGGGTTTTCAGGAGGCAATTCCTGCAGCTGCATCCTTTGGATCATCATTCTTATGTGTATCTGCGGAAACAACAATAACAGCAATTGCGGATGCGGAAACAACGGCGGCGACTGCTGCTGGATTCTTGTGATCCTTCTCCTCCTTTGCGGCGGATGCGGCAATGGATGGGGCGGAAACAACGGCTGTTTCTAAGCATTCCGCAGCAAAAAAGGCAGAGGTTAATCCCTCTGCTTTTCTTGCTGTTTCTCCTTTTCTTTTTTCTCATTCTCCTCCTTATTATTCCTTTTCGCTTTCAGACATTCCAGATCTATTTCATAGAAAGCATTTCCATCAAGAATAATTCTCTGTTTTTCTTTTTTCAAAGCAATTCCCCCAGATCATTGATCTGTTTTATTATATGACAGATACTTTTTTCATGTACCATGGAGCATTTACCATAAATGGTGCATATCATGAATACAGAAAACATACATTTTCAGCAAAGGAGTTTGTTTTATGGATCAGGAAACGATATCTCAGACTGCATTGGATCAAATGGTAAGCAGCGATCAGGGGCAGCTTCTCAAGGCAGCTGTGCCTTATCTGTCACCCCGAGGACAGCAAATGATCTCCATTTACTCCAAACTTCAGGAACTTTTTAATACCATCGTATTATTTTCACCAGACCGGCAGGGAATCCAGTCCTGTTCCGCTGCTGCTTCAGATCCATTGGAAGTTCTCCAGGATCTCCGCAGATTCAGTTATGGACATAGCCGACAAATGCTGGATCAGGCTGCAGATATGATGGCTCTTATAGAAATAATGAAAGTCTTAAATGAATAAAATCGTAAAAGGAAGGGATTTGTATGGATACAAGCTGGCAGAATAATCCGAAACTTGCAGGTATGGATAAAAGTAAGCTGGAAATGCTTCAGAATCTTGCGGAACAGGGAACAGGCAGGAACGCCTCCGATATGCTCCCATTCCTTATGAGTGCAGCTTCCCAGGGAAAAAACAGCGGACTTCATTTTTCTTCTGAAGAAATCTCCACTGTACTGGAAGTCCTGAAAATGGGCAAATCTCCCCAGGAAGCTGCAAAATTAGACCGTATTGTCAGTCTGATGAAAATGATCCGGTAAGAATCAGCTGTTTTTGCTGACTCCCTCCATAATACATTCTCTTAAAAATGCAAGTGCATGTGCAGTTGTCTGTTCCCGTATCTTAGTACGATTGCCTGTAAAATGATACTCACGGACAACTGTCTTGCCATTATAGCAGCAGCCTATAAACACAGTCCCTACAGGCTTTTCTTTCGTACCGCCATCTGGTCCTGCAATTCCGGTCACAGAAAGACAGATATCTGTTTTGGCTACAAAGCATCCTCCCTTTGCCATTTCCTTGGCGCATTTTTCAGAAACTGCACCATTGACTTTAAGAGTAGTCTTTTTCACCCCAAGACTTTTGCGCTTTGCACGATTACTATAGGTAACCATTCCCTGAAGGAACACCTCCGACGCGCCTGGTACATTGACGATCCTGGCTGCAATCGCACCTCCTGTACAGGATTCTGCCAGAGAAAGGGTCAGCTTCTGGTCTTTCAGCATATCTACCACTGCTTCTTCCAGCGTTTTGCTTTCTTCTGTAGCAAAAATATTTTTTCCAAAGCGGCTTTTCAATTCTCTGACTACCGGCTTGATCAATTTCTTACAGTCTTTTTCGCTTTCTGCCTTGGCAGTCACTCTCAAATGAACTTCACCGGTTTTTGCATAAGGAGCAATCGTTGGGTTAGACTGTTTCTCGATCAGATCCTGGATTTCCTCTGCAACCTGGCTTTCACCAATGGAGCAGATCTTTACCATCTGAGAATAAATAATCTCCGGCTGTTTCTTGCGAAGATAAGGAAATACTTCTTCCTCAAACATAGGCTTCAGTTCATTTGGAGGTCCGGGAAGAAGAATCGCTGTTTTACCATTTTTTTCAATGATAAGACCCGGAGCTGTTCCATTATGATTATCAAGTACCAGTGCACCCTGAGGAACCATTGCCTGTTTGTAGTTATTCGATGTGATCCTGCGCTGAGAATCATTTTTCTCGTACTGTTTCAGATATGCTTCCAGAAGTTCTCTGCTGTGCGCATCCTCCACAAGAGGAAGCCCCATCACCTCTGATGTGATCTCTTTCGTAAGATCGTCCTCCGTAGGTCCCAGTCCTCCGGTGAGGATGACAACATCCGAACGATCCAATGCTGTTTTGATCGTACTTCTCATTCTTTCTTCGTTGTCTCCTACCACAGTCTGATAATACAAAGTCAGACCAAGCTGCGCACATTTCTCTGCCAGATAAGCGCTGTTTGTATTCACAATATTACCAAGTAATATTTCTGTTCCCACTGCTATCAGTTCTGTAATCATCTTTTGCAGCCTCCTTTTTCTATTCCTTATGTAAGTATGAAAGATCCTGTTACTCCTGCATGGACAGTACAGAGCGGTTCTGCCAGATGTAAGTGATCAGAGAAATCACCGTCAGCGCCAGAGACAGCCAGATAAAAATCTGCTCCAGAACTGCAAACACTCCGCCAAAATGCAGGATCAAAAGGATAATCATAATCATCTGTGAAACTGTTTTAAATTTACCCCAGTAATTTGCCGCAATCACAATCCCGTTTTCTGCGGCGATCAGGCGGAATCCGCTGATAATAAACTCTCTCGCAATGATTACAATCACAATCCACGCCGGAAGCCTTTCCAGCTGGATCATACAGATCATAGCGGAGCATACAAGCAGCTTATCTGCCAGTGGATCCATAAATTTTCCAAAATTTGTTACCAAATGATGCTTTCTTGCTAGATATCCGTCGAACCAGTCTGTTACACTGGCTCCCACAAAGATCACCAGGGAAATATACCTGTTTGCTTCTCCTCCGATATCTGTCAACAGAAACAAAACCATAAAAGGAACGAGTATCATTCTTCCAACTGTCAGTTTATTCGGTGTATTCATCTGCCAATTCTCCTATCAAATCATATTCCAGTGCTCCAGTCACTCTGACTTTAGCGAAATCTCCCGTCATCAGTAGTTCTCCCGTCTGCACAAAAAGATATCCGTCTACTTTTGGAGCGTCTCCATAAGTACGCGCGATATAAGCGCTTTCCCCGGAAACTTTTCCCTCGATCATAACCATCAGTTCCTGTCCGATCCTGTCATTTCCTTTCTCCAGAGAAATCTCCTGCTGGAGTTCCATGATCTCGTCTCTTCTTTCTTCTTTCAGCTCCTCCGGAATCTGATCTGTCATTTTTTCTGCAGGAGTGCCCTCCTCCGGAGAGTAGGTAAAGGCTCCCAGGCGGTCAAATTCCATCTCATCTACAAACTCCATCAGTTCCTGATGATCTTCCTCTGTTTCGCCCGGAAATCCCGTAATCAAAGTAGTTCGCAGAACGATGTCCGGGATCTCTCTTCTTAATTTTTCTACAATTTCTGTAAGCTGGGCTCTGGTGGTGCGGCGGCCCATTCGTTTCAGAATCCTGTCGCTTGCATGCTGGATCGGAAGATCCAGATAATGACAGATCTTTTTTTCTTCCTTCATAACCTGGATCAGTTCGTCGTAAATTTCTTCCGGATAGCAGTAAAGCACACGGATCCAGCGGATTCCTTTGATCTGGCATAATTTTTTCAGCAAAAGATGAAGGGTTTTCTTTCCATAAATATCTGTTCCATATACGGTAGTCTCCTGTGCTACCAGGATCAGTTCCCTTACTCCCTGCTCTGCCATATATTCTGCCTGTGCCAGGAGCCTTTCTTCCGGCACGCTGCGAAATTTTCCTCTTAAAGACGGAATAATACAGTAGGTACAGTGTTTGTCACATCCCTCTGCAATCTTCAGATATCCATAATGTCCCCCTGTAGTAAGTACCGGACGGCCGGAATCTTTCGGAAGTTCATTAATATCCCGGTATTCCTCAAAATGCCTTCCTGCACAGGCTTCCTCTACTGCTTTCAGAATATCTCTGTAAGAGGAAGTTCCCAGAACAGCATCCACCTCCGGAATTTCCTGAACGATTTCTTCTTTATAGCGCTGCGCCATACATCCGGTAACGATCAGCGCCTTACAGGTTCCTGCTTTTTTATATTCCGCCATTTCCAGAATGTTTTCGATGCTTTCTTCTTTTGCATCATGGATAAAACAGCAGGTATTGATTACAATGATCTCCGCTTCTTCCTCGGAATCCACGATCTCATGCCCGGCTCCTGTAAGAAGCGCCAGCATCTCCTCTGAATTAGTCAGGTTCTTATCGCAGCCCAGTGAAATAAATAATATTTTCATAAAATCTCCTGATATATATAAGGAGCGCTGTAAAAACAACGCCCCACTCTCTCTGTTTTATTCTTCGGTTTCTTCCACAGCTGCCTCTGCAGTTTCTGCTGCTGTTTCTGTTGTTACCTCTTCCTCCGGCTGTGCTGCTGTCTCTTCTTCGCTGTTGTCTGCAACGATTTTTACCTGACCCTGATAAAACTCATCAATGGCAACAGAAAGCGGCTTCTTTCCTGCAGCACCTCTTACCATAGGCTCTGCGCCTGCAATAAGCTGGCGTGCACGTTTGCTGGTAGCCAGTACCAGAGAGTAACGGCTGTTCAGCATCATAGTGTTGTCGTCTTCCTCTGCATTGTTATTGATTGCCTGAATCAGTTCTGAATAGGACGGATGAATCATATTATAAATCTCCTTTCATTAATTCCCGGGATTGTTCCTGGATTTTTTTGATAAACTCTGTATTCCGCTGTGTTTTACAACGTTCACTTGAAATGATCCGGTGAAGCTCGTCAACGCACTCCTCCAGTTCATCATTCACCAGAAGATAATCATAATCTTCCATGCCTTCTGCCTCCTCAGCTGCCCTGCTCAAACGGGAACTGATCACTTCCGGCGCTTCGGTTCCTCTTCCCACCAGGCGTCTTTCCAGCTCTTCCATACTGGGCGGAGTCACAAAGATCAGCACTGCCTCGGGAATTTTTTCTTTTATTTTCATCGCTCCCTGGATCTCTATCTCCAGGATTACGTTTTTGCCTTCGGAAAGTTTCTCCTCTACATAAGGGCGGGGAGTTCCATAATAATTATCTACATATCTGGCGTACTCCAAAAGCTGATCCTCCCGGATCATCTGCTCCACTTCTTCTACAGTACGGAAAAAATATGCTTTTCCGTCTTCCTCTCCCGGTCTGGGATCACGGGTGGTTACAGAAACAGACAGCGCATACTCCTGGTATTTTTCCAGAAGGCGCCTCATAACGGTTCCTTTACCTGCTCCGGAAAATCCGGATACTACTGCCAAAACACCTTTACTCATGTTCTTCTCCTCTGTCTTCAAAATCATATGCCTCTGCAAATCGTCTTGCTATGGTTTCCGGCTGAAGAGCCGATAATACAATATAGTCATCTGAAGTGACGATCACAGCTTTTGTCTTACGTCCCTGAGTGGCATCCACCAGAGAGCGTGTTCCCTTGATGCTCTGTACCATACGCTTTACTGGCGCGGCATCCGGACTGACAACAGCAACGATCTTCTGAGAATTTACAACATTTCCAAAACCTACATTTATTAACTTTGCCACAGATCAGTATGCCTCCATTACTCTATATTCTGGATCTGCTCACGGATCTTTTCAATTTCTGTTTTCAGATCGATCGCAATATCTGAGATCTGGATATCGCTGGATTTTGACAGAATGGTATTTGCCTCTCTGTTCATTTCCTGTGCCATAAAATCCAGTTTACGTCCAATCCCTTCCTGCTCACTGAGTATTTTTTTCATACCGCGGATATGGCTGTGGAGCCGGACGGTTTCTTCATCATTACAGATCTTATCTGAAAAAAGAACCACCTCTGCAGCAATGCGATTATCGTCGATCTGAGAATCCTCCAGAAGCTCGTGAACCTTTGTTTCCAGCTTTTCTCTGTATGCCTGGACAACCTCCGGTGAACGCTTCTCTACCATTGATACTTTTTCATCCAGACCATCCAGCTTGGCAAGAAGATCCTTTTTCAAATGCTCTCCTTCCCGCTCTCTCGCTTCCACAAATCTTCTGCAGGCTTCCTTCAAAGGCGCCTCCAGGCAATTCCAGAGTTTCTCTTCGTTTACCGGCTGTTCTTCCATTGTCAGAACCTCCGGATATCTGGAAAGCATCGTCACGCTGATATCATTTTTCAGCCGGAACTCCTGTTCCATCTCTTTTAAGTATCCCAGATATTCTGCCGCAAGATCACGATTAAACTTCAGAGCAACGCTTCCTGCCGTATAGTCCTCATAAGTGATAAAAATATCCACCTTACCGCGCTGCATGTAAGTTTTTATCAGATTACGGACCTGACCCTCAAAAAGATTCAGCTTCCTGGGCATCTTGATGTTCAGATCCAGATATCTGTGGTTCACTGATTTCAGCTCTACTGTGATCTTCCACTCTTTTGTCACGGCTTCAGCCCGGCCGAAGCCTGTCATACTTTTTATCATAATGTCTTCTCTCTTTGCAGGTTACTTATATCTTTACATACAGATTGATTATAAAACATCTGAACAGGGTAGTCAATTATTTTTTCGGATTGTCCTATTTTCCTTCAGCCCCAGATACCACTGCGGACCTCTTCTAAATGATCCAGAATATAATTATATATTTCTATGGAAACATCATCCGGATAATGAGTTCCATCCAATGTAGAATAACCATTTTCTGTCAGATGTGTATAGATATCAATATAATTGACACCTGTCAAATTCGCCTCCATTGAAGAATTAAAACTTTCAATCTGAGCATTCGTCACATAGGGATCGTCTTCTACCGGTCCTACAGACACAAAATAGGTGGAAGCTCCCAGATCCGTCCACTCCTTCGCTTTCTGATTGATGTAATGAATATATTCATTTACATGATGAACATCATTTACTCCCATCAGAATAATCACTGCCGTATTGTCCTCAATCTCGTCTTCAATTTCCGGAACTCCGTCAGAAACCATCCAGTCATATCCCATAGAAGACAGACAGGACCATATACTGTCATCCTGAACTGCATCACGGATTCCTTCCGTTCTGGAATCTCCGATAAAAATAAGTTTATCATTAGTAACTGTCTCAGGATGATCCGGCTTACTGATCTTACCTTCCTCTGCTCCATAGGCCGGTTCAGGGATCCGAACTAAAAGACATAACATCAGAATCAGAATACTGCCTGAAATAAAAATACTTTTTTTCACCGTCACACCTCCCAATGTGTCAGACGCCTTCCTTTTCAGATATTTTTACTATGACACAGTTTTTTCAGAATGTCAAACAGCAGAAAAGGACTGATTTTATATGAACTTCCCCCAATACCGGTATAATATATAATAATAAGATTTTTTTGCGCTGTATCCGGATCCATGCTATACTGTAAAATATAAGAATTTAAAAAAGGAGCATTTTCTATGGCATTTGACGGAATTACCATTGCCGCAATGGTAAAGGAATTACATACATATCTGGACGGAGGCCGGTTCAATAAGATCGCACAGCCGGAGTCGGACGCCCTCCTGATTACCGCAAAGGGAAGCCAGGGACAGTGCAGGCTTCTGCTTTCTGCAAGCGCCTCCCTTCCTCTGATCTATTTTATAGACAAAAACAAACCAAGTCCTCTTACCGCACCAAATTTCTGCATGTTTCTCCGGAAGCATATCGGAAGTGCAAAGATCGCGGATATTCGACAGCCCGGTCTGGAACGGGTAGTGGAATTTGAACTGGAGCACTTAAACGAAATGGGAGATCCCTGCAAAAAAATCCTGATTATGGAGCTGATGGGAAAGCACAGCAACATTATTTTCTGCGATGAAAACAGGATGATCCTGGACAGCATCAAGCATGTTTCCTCTCATATGAGTTCTGTCCGGGAGGTACTCCCGGGAAGACCGTACTTCCTTCCTCAGACACAGGAAAAAGCAGATCCTCTTACGATCACAGAAGAGGAATTTACAGAAACCGTGTGCAAAAAGCCCTGTAATATTTCCAGGGCCATCTACACCTCTCTTACAGGGTTAAGTCCTCTGATCGCCGAGGAGATCTGCTTCCGCGCCTCCATAGACGGAAGCGATGCAGCTGTTTCTCTGAATGAAACCGCCTGCACACATCTGTACCATACCTTCCGGAGACTGATGGATCAGGTAAAAGAAGGCGATTTCACTCCCAATATCATTTATCGCGGATCGGAGCCTGTGGAATATTCCGTACTTCCATTAACTCAGTTTGGAGCGGAATACCAGACCGAAGCCTTCGCAACGGTGTCTGCAATGCTGGATTCTTATTATTCCTCACGGGATACCCTGAACCGTATACGGCAGAAATCCTCTGATCTGCGCAGAATCGTACAGACTGCGCTGGAACGAAACCGCAAAAAATTTGCACTTCAGTCCAGGCAGATGAAGGATACGGCAAAAAAAGAAAAATATCGTGTTTACGGGGAGCTGATCAACACCTACGGCTACGGACTGGAAGAAGGCTGCAAATCTTTTCAGGCTCTGAACTACTATACTAATGAAGAGATCACTATTCCTCTGGATCCGACCCTCACCGCCGGAGAAAACGCAAAGAAATATTTTGACCGCTATGGGAAGCTGAAGCGTACAGAAGAGGCGCTTACGGAACAGATTGCCGAAACGCAGTCAGAGATCGAACACCTGGAATCTATTTCCAATGCCCTTGACATTGCCCGGGCAGAGAGCGATTTAAGCCAGATTAAGGAAGAACTCACTCAGTACGGCTTTATCAAAAAGCACTCTTCTTCCAGAAAAGGGCAGAAAGCGCAGGCAAAATCCAAACCCTTCCACTATATTTCCAGCGACGGATTCGATATCTTTGTAGGAAAGAACAACTTCCAGAATGACGAGCTGACCTTCAGGCTGGCTTCCGGCAATGACTGGTGGTTCCATGCAAAAAAAATGGCCGGATCCCATGTGGTGGTAAAAACCCCGGATGGAGAAATGCCGGACCGCACTTTTGAGGAGGCCGGACGTCTGGCTGCCTTTTATTCCAAAGGCCGTACCGCCCCCAAGGTAGAAATCGACTATATCCAGAAGAAGCATGTCAAAAAACCCGCCGGAGCCAAGCCGGGATTTGTTGTTTATTATACAAACTACTCCCTGATGGCTGAACCTGACATCTCAGATATCAAAGAAGCGCCCCAGATATAACAGGGCGCTTTTTTGCTGTGTGCTTTCACTTTCTGTTCTGTTTTTCTTCCCGGTATCTTCCGGGTGTCATACCATAAGCTCTGCGGAATGATGCAATAAACGCGCTTGCGGAGGGGAAGCAGGTCTTCATGGCAATTTCCGTCACACTGTCCCCGATTGTCTCCAGCAAAGCGGCGGCAGCATGCAGCCGGTAATTCTGCAGATACTGATAAGGAGAATATCCCGTATATTTTTTAAAGCAACGAAGGGTTTCTGTCTGACTTACATTTGCTGATGCTGAAATTTCCTTCAGAGTCAATTTTCTGTCGTAATTCCGGTGAACGAAATCCAAAAGCTTCTGAATCCGTTCATGATCTTTTTCCCCGGCAGGAACCAGAGCAGTTTTTGTGCCTTCCAGTGCCATTGCTGTTTCCAGCCAGAGTTCATTTAACTTCAGTGACAGACGGTACTCCCAGTGGGAAGGCTTTTCCGCCTGAAAATATAGATCATCCAGATCTCTGAGTATTTTTATCACCGCCTGATCTTCTTCTTTTTCCGGAAAAAAACATTTACCGGAAATAAGAGGGTTCTCAGAAATTTTCAGAACTGTCTTCTCCATAATGCTTCCGGCAAAAAAACCAAGCAGCTTTGGCGGAATCAGGAAGCTATGATAACTGCAGTCCTCCTTTTCTGTAATATAATGGGGTACATTCCCGTTGATAAACATACAGCAGCCCCGAGGCAGATCAACTTCCTGCTCCCACAGCTTAAAATGTACCACTCCTTTTTTTATGTATACAAACTGCAGCTCCTCATGCCAGTGGAGCAGGCGAAAGCCCTCGTTAAAAGGAAGACATACCTTGCGGTTTACATCCAGAACCAGAAACGGAAATCCGGTGTCATGACAGGGATTATGGGAATATATCGGGGTATCATTTGGATAAGATTTCATTTAACTCCTCAATATCGAACTCTATTTCCGGAAGCAGCTCAAAATAAAAATCCGAATATTTTTCTGTAAGAGCGGCAATGCATCTTGTCTGCAGCATCTTGAAGCGCCTTACAGAAAGTTCGTCCTTATTCAGCGTGATGTAGGCGCTGATCCAGAGCTTTCTTCCTGTTCTTACAATTTCATAGTGACATTCCGAGCAATTGCTTTCGCGGATAATCGGTTCTACCAGATTCTTGATCTCCTCTACCGTTTCTTCCTCCGGAGAGATCAGAAGAAGATCCCGGATCCCGGTAATCACCGTCTTGATCGGAATCGGAAGCATGACCACAGACAAGATCATGGTCAGAAGAGAATCCAGATACGGAACCAGCGCCTGAAACCAAGGAAACGGGACGATCATGGGAAGCACAAAGGCAGCTGTCATTCCAAGGGAAATGATACTGTCGATCTTCCACCCTTCCATTTCCACTTCTACGGTAGGAGATTTGATATTTTTATTTTTCTTTTTCAGATAAATAGTTACCGCAATTCCCAGCACGCAGGCAGTCAGTTCAAACCATGCGACCACCCCAAAATCTACGGTCCGCCCTCCATGGAGCAGGATATTAATACTGTTCGTGATCAGACCTACCGTGACAGAGGTCATTGTGATCCCCTTAATCACAAGAAAAACTGTCTCTATCTGCATATGTCCAAAGGGATATTTTTCGTTGCTTGGACGATAAAGAAGCGGAATAATAAGAACTGAAGGAAGAAGCATAAAAAATTCTATCCCGTCATAAACCGCATCCAGAAGCACTGCCTGAGATCCGGTCACTACTGCCATCACAAGCTCCAGTATTACAAAAAAGAGATTTCCATAAAGAGAGACTGTCATTGCTTTTTTTTCTTTTTTTGATCTTCGTTTTCCTGTACGCATAAATTCACCTAGTCATTTTTTATATTTTGATGTTTTTCGTATATAGTTTACCTGTTATTTTGCTATTTTTCAAGAAAAAACTGTGATATTATGACATTATTAAAAAAGAAAGGAATAATCAGATGAACATTGATGGAAATGAAATTGAAAAAAGAGCCATGAAGGAATTTCATCTCGGAAACAGAAAAGAAGGACTTCGGATACAGGAAGAATTTGCATCCGCTTTCCGTACAGAATACGCACAGAAGGACCACTGTCCCTGTACCAAAGCCTGTCGTTATCACGGCAACTGCAAAGAATGTGTTGCCATCCACAGAGCTCATCAGGAACATGTGCCCAACTGTATGCGTACCATGATTAATCAGAAAATTGCCATTCTGTCTGAACTGACAGAACATACTTATCCTACTTTATAGTATATACCCAGTTTTCTTTACGAGGCTTTGTATGAGGATATTCACCTTCCGTATATCCAAGGACACAATGTCCGATTCCCTCATAATCGCCCTCGATCCCTAATGATTTCAGGATTTCCTTTCCCCCCGGAAGCTGAAACTCCTCCTTTGCCCGGTGGATCCAGCAGCTTCCGATCCCAAGGGAATGGGCGGCCAGCATAAGATTTCCCATAACAAGACTTCCATCATACAGGTAAGTTGGCGCAGTCTTATCTGCAAGAACGATCAGAACAGCAGGCGCTCCATAAAAAGGGTCTGAATCTGTGCCCATAATCTCCCCGTTCAGTCTGGAAAGCTTCCTGATCAGTTCTCTGTTTGTAATCTTGATAATAACAGGGGACTGACGGTTTCTTCCTGTTGCCGCCCAGGTTCCGGCTTCCACGATCTGATCGAGGATCTCTTCCGGAATCGGATCCGGCTTAAATTCACGCACACTTCTTCTTGTCTGCATCAGTTCCAGTGTTTTGTTTAATTCGCTCATGATAATACCTCCATATGATTTATTGTAATAGCTCCTGCAGCGATCTCACGCTTTTCGGAAGTTATTTCACTGTTTACTCAGACCGGCGGGGCTTCAGATCCAGAAAAAACTCACTGAAATAAGGGCTCAAAAGCTCTGTGACCTTATCTCTTTTTTCAATCATCTCCGCCATCTGTTCCTCCGGGATCTGGATTCTTGCCGCTCCGTGAAACAATCGGACGCGAAAATCCCGAAAACCGATCCCCTTCAATTCTTCTTCTGCTTTTTCAATTGTCTCCAGCATCTCCCCCTGAAGTATCGTTCCTGTTGGTATCCGGGTTGCCAGGCAGGCATAGGAAGGTTTGTCCCAGGTAAAAAGACCTTCTTCCCGGGAAAGTCTCCGGATCTCTTTTTTGGTAAATCCACAGTCTCTAAGGGGGGAAAGAACCTCCAGTTCATGAGCAGCGCGCATTCCCGGTCTGTCGGAAACATCATCTGATGCATTGCTTCCATCCAGCAAAAACCTATAGCCATCTTTCAAAGCTCTTTCCTTTAAAACAGAAAACAATGTTTTTTTGCAGTAATAGCATCTGTTTGCAGGATTGGAAGAAATCTCCTCATCTCCTAAAATATCATGCTCCACCACGATAAGCTCTTTTCCAAGCTCTTTTGTCAGACGTCGGGCATCCTCCAGTTCAAAAGCAGGCTGAAATACTGTTTTTATGAAATAAGGCTGTATGTCAGCGCCATATTTTACTGACATTGCAAGAAGGAAAGCAGAATCAACGCCGCCGGAAAATCCAAGAGCGGCTCTGGGATGCTGTAAAAAAAATTCTTTTAAATTCATATTGTTTTCTCCTGTATGAAATCAAACAAACTTAACTGTCTGCAGGTTTCCATATTTTTCTGTTTTCCGGTCTTTTCTCTTTCAGCGTCCTCCTCCGGAATCTCTTCCAGAAACGCAGACGGTTCTTCTGCAAAGGTCAGGATCAGTTCTTCTCTTGCCCGGGTCATCCCCACATAAAACAAACGTCGTTCCTCTTCCACATCCGCGAGAGCATCTTCTCTTTCCAGCGGAAGCTCTCCCTTTTCCATTCCAAAAAGAATCACCACAGGAAATTCCAGTCCCTTGGAGGCATGAAGAGTCATGAGAGACACTGCGTCTCCATGATAGCTTTTTCCTCCGCATCTCTTTAAATCTCCCTCTTCTCCCAGAAGAAGGGCATCCAGGAACTCTCTAGTACTGTTATAAAAAATCGCCATATCTGCCAGCATCTGCATATTTTTTTCTTCTGTCAGATTCAGATCCTCTATCCATTCCTGCATGAGCTTTTTGGGTTTTGTACGGTTCCATTTCTTCTCGTATCTGCCTGCCATTTCCTCGTAAATACCTGATGAAATCCGGCTGTCTTCCAGATTCCACAGCTTTTTCACAGCCTCTTCTCTGCAGGCAGGATGATCCGGTTCTGCCAGAGAACAGAAAAAACTGATGGTTCCCTGAACAAGAGGGCTCTCTAAAAACCCTTCTCTTCCCCTCACCACATAGGGAATCCCTTCCTTTTGGAAACATTTTTCCAGCAGACGCGCCTGATGATGGGTTCTGTACAAAACTGCAATATCACGGAAGCTTCTCTGTCCTGCTTTTCCCTTTTGTGCAAAATAATCCTGCGCTTCCAGCATATCCATACCGCCTGTCAGACGGTTTATTTCTTTTGCCGCAAAAACTGCTTCTGCACCTTTGGAAGAGGCTTCCACGATCCGCAGAGGAACGCCCTCTTCTTTCCAGGGCTTCAGTTTACGCTCTATACCCGGATTATTGCCGATCACTGCCAGAGCGCCCCTGAGGATGTGTCCGGTACTCCGATAATTATTTTCCAGAGAAATCATTCTGGTTTCCGGATATTCTTCCTTCATTTTCATAAAACAGCCGGAATCAGATCCACGGAAGCCATAAATAGACTGATCCGGATCTCCTATCACAAAAAGCTCTTTTCCATTTTTATTCCACTCCCGGATCAGCTCATACTGTATTGAACTGATATCCTGAAATTCATCTACCATAAGATACGAAAACTTCCGCTCCCAGGACTGCTTTTTCCTGCTCCCATGGTTTTCTCTGCATATTTTTATGGTTTCTGTTAAAAGATCATCAAAATCATACAGCCCCTGGCTGTGCAAACGCTCCTGATAGGACTGGAGCAGCTGCGGGATCAGTTCCGCCTGTCCTGATACTGCCCCGGTTTTTGCCAGAGAAATTTTATTCAAAAGCTGCGCAGGAGTAAGCGACAATCCATACTCTCCACACAATTCCTTTGCGATTTCTGTCAGAACAGAGGTATCGGCCAGAAAAATTTTCCGTCCCTGTTTTTTCAGAAAATCCAGACAGATGGAATGAAAGGTTCCAATTTGCATACGGCTGATATTCCGTCTGGAACCAGCCTGCAGCGTCAGACGTTCTTTTAATTCCCTCGCAGCCTGATTGGTAAAGGTTACGGCTGTGATCTCTCCCGGACCTACATTTCTCTGTTCCAGAAGATAAAGGATCCGTGCGATCAGTGTTTTTGTTTTCCCTGTTCCGGGACCTGCCGCCACAGCGATCCTGCGGTCTATGGTCTCTGCCGCCTGCCTTTGTTTTTCATTCAGCTCTTGCTTTTTCCCGGTTTCTTTATCTTCTTCCTGCTGTTTCTCATTCTGATCCGGACGTTGACCGGAAAGTACCCTGTCCTTTCTGTTCTTTTCTTCCTGATGCATTTCCTCTTCGCTGAAAAAAGACATCTGCCCGTTTGGATTTTCGATCTCATCCTGTTCAAAAAGACGGATCACCCCATATTCTCCGTCAAATCCCGGGGTTCTTTTTACCTGCCCGGCTCTTAGTCTCCGTATCCCCTCTGCGACCATATATCCGGCCTCTTTCCGGATTTCTTCCACCGGTATTTCCCGAAGGATTTCAAATTCCGGTCCCAGTTTATGAAGCATGGTCTCATACTGCTCCTGTACTTTTTTACTGGCAGGTGTTTTTCCTGTGGAGGCTGCAATAACTTCAGGCAGAGGAACCATGTATTCAAATGGCTTTTTATTTTTTCTTTCCCTGCCGTCCTTACGGTCAGAAAGCTGCATCACTCTGTGATCCACGCCAATCGTGATCTTCTTTCCACAGATCGGGCAGATTCCTCCATATGCTTCAGATTCTTCCGGACTCAGACAGAGATGACATTTTCTGTGTCCGTCAAAATGGTATTTTCCCTCTTCCGGGAAGAATTCAATGGTTCCTTCCAGCCCATTTCCTTCCTGAATTGCCTGATATAATCCCTGATAACTCAAATCTATATCCAGAAGGTTTGCTTCCCTGCCTAATTTAGCCGGGGAGTGCGCGTCTGAATTGGAGATCAGCTGGTACCGATCCAAAGCCGAAAGCTTCCAGTTCATCAAAGGATCTGAAGAAAGTCCTGTTTCTACCGCATGGATATACGGAGTCAGATCCTCAAAGCATTCCTCCACTGTGTCAAAACCGGAAAATGCCCCAAACATGGAAAAATGTGGGGTCCAGATGTGCGCCGGGATCAGGATACCCCGGGGACACAGCTCCAGCATAATCTCCAGTAAATCATGGCTGTCAAGACCAAGGATCGGTCTTCCGTCAGAATGAATATTTCCTATGATTTCCAGTTTTTTGGAAAGCTTTTCCGCATCCTCCAGACTGGGAAGAAGAATCACATTATGAACCTTTCTTACTTTACCGTTTTTCTTATAAATAGAGCTGATCTCACCGGAAAGTACAAATCTCGGAGAGCTGTTTTTATATTCTCCGCTCTCTTCCAGCACAGCCTCCTCTTTTAAGCAATACAGTCCGTCTTCTGCAGGAATCAGCTTTTCTTTCAGCTCCTCCCTCCATTGCGGATGGGTAAAATCTCCTGTACCTAAAATGGATATTCCCTTTTTTCTTGCCCATAAATCCAGATATTCCGGTGTTCCCTGTTTACTGGTAGCGCGGGAATACCGGGAATGAATATGTAAGTCTGCAATTCCCTTCATTTTATTCTCCCTGTAACCAAATTTTCTGTGAAAATTATAACACTTTTGGTTATGAATGTGAACTGTCAGAACCATAAATCCAGATACTGGAATCCCTTTCTATACAAAATCTCATGCCGCCATATTTTAATAAGGAATTTTTCTCCTTTGCCAGTTCAGATAGTTACACTAAAAAACCATCTGCTGCAAACTGGGATTTTTATAGAATCGTTCACCTGATTTAAAGAATGTTTTCTATTTCCCTTAAGGATGATACGTTATAATTTACTTTCATTCCGCATGGAATATTTTTTTTATCAGGATTGTAGAAACATGTCTGCATTCCAAATTGAATTCCTCCTAACATATCAGATGACAGAGAATCCCCTATTATCATAATCTCATCAGGCTGAATTTTCTGTTCTGTTTTTGAATTCAAACGATTTATACAAGTATTAAAAAATTTCTTAGAAGGTTTTGAACTGCCGATTTCTTCTGAAATAAACAAATCTGAAAAATATAGCAGCAGCCCGCTTATTTTAAGTCTGTTCACTTGCTGCATATAGGGACCGTTACTGGCAACACATAGAATATATTTACTGTATAAATATTTCACCAATTCCATTGCACCGTTTTCGAGAATCGCACTTTCAAACAAACACTCTCGGAAGTATTTTTCAAAAGCTTCTCCATCAGCTGATATCCCTAAATATTCAAATATCATATTCCAGCGTTTTTTCTGCAATTCTTCAAAGTCTAATTCCCCTTTTTCAATTAACTGCCACAAGTCGGTATTTATTTGATTAAAAACAGAGAACATTCCATCTTCATATGTTCCTATTTCAAATTTTTCAAATCCGCTTTTCATGGATTCTTTAACACATCCATCAAAACTTAACAGAGTATTATCAATGTCGAATAAAATAACCTTTAACATATATAAGCACCCATTCCATCTTTTTACGTCCTGACAGCAACAACTGAGCCCCTGCTTTCCTGTTACACAAAAAATGACGCAGACAATATCTCTACTGGCTGCGTCATTCCTCTAATATATTCTTGAAATATTTCCAAGCACTCTCTTATGGAACATCAGCAGTTACATAAGCATGTACTCTGTTGCAAGAATTTCTTCTCAATTATTTCTGCACAATATTTATAATCTTCTTCGGAACATAAATCTCTTTGATGATCGTTCCTGTCAGCTTATCTGCAACCACCTCTTTTGCTTTTGCAAGGGCAGTTTCTTTGTCCGCATCCACCGGAAGAGCTACCACACCTCTGGTCTTGCCGTTGATCTGAACAGCGATCTCAATGGTATTCTCCACCGTTTTAGCTTCGTCATACTCCGGCCATGGCTGCTGATATACATAGCCTTCATAGCCGCAGATATTCCAGATCTCCTCTGTGATATGAGGTGCTACCGGATTCAGAAGAAGCAGGAAGGTACGGTATTCGCCTTTTGTGATGCTTCCCTTTTTGGCAAAGTCATTGAGAAGTGTCATCAAAGCTGCAATCGCAGTGTTGTATTTCAGGTTCTCAAAGTCATTGCTTACTTTTTTGATGGTCTGGTGCATCTTTGTTTCCATATCACTGCTGAAGCCGTCACCTTCTGTAAGGATATCCTGCAGTTTCCATACACGCTCCAGGAAACGACGACAGCCTTTTACGCCGTTTTCTGACCAGGATGCACTAAGGTCAAAAGCGCCAATGAACATTTCATAGGTACGAAGGGTATCTGCACCGTAATCATTAACGATATCGTCCGGATTTACTACGTTTCCGCGAGATTTTGACATTTTCTCGCCGTTCTCGCCAAGAATCATGCCGTGAGAGGTACGCTTCTGGTATGGTTCCGGGCATGGCACTGCCTTATTATCGTACAGGAATTTGTGCCAGAAACGGGAATACAGAAGATGGAGGGTTGTATGCTCCATTCCGCCGTTGTACCAGTCAACCGGCAGCCAGTAATTAAGAGCCTCCTGGCTGGCAAGAGCTTCTGTATTATGCGGATCTGTATAGCGAAGAAAATACCAGGAAGAACCAGCCCACTGAGGCATAGTATCTGTCTCACGTTTAGCAGGTCCGCCGCAGCATGGGCAGGTGGTATTTACCCAGTCAGTCATAGCAGCCAGAGGGGATTCTCCGTTGTCCGTAGGCATGTAGCTCTCCACATCCGGAAGTTCCAGCGGAAGCTCGCTTTCCGGAAGCGCTACATAACCGCACTTGTCGCAGTGTACGATCGGGATCGGCTCTCCCCAGTAACGCTGACGGGAAAATACCCAGTCTCTCAGCTTGTAATTGGTCTTTCCTGTTCCAAGCTTCTTCTCTTCCAGCCACTCAATGATCTTTTTCTTTGCATCGGCAACTTCCAGACCATCCAGAAATCCGGAATTGACCATCTTACCTGTAGCAACGTCTGTAAATGCTTCTTCCTGTACGTTCGCGCCGCCTGCAACTACCTCAATGATCGGCATATTGAATTTCTTTGCAAACTCCCAGTCACGGGTATCATGAGCCGGAACAGCCATAATCGCGCCGGTACCATAGCTCATCAGTACATAATCAGAAACCCAGATCGGAATTTCCTTTCCGTTTACCGGATTTACGGCACGAATACCGTCAATCTGTACACCGGTCTTTTCTTTTGCAAGCTCAGAACGCTCAAAATCAGACTTTCTTGCAGCCTGCTCCTGATATTCGTGAACAGCATCCAGATTTTTGATCTCGTCTTTATATTTCTCCAGCATTGGATGTTCCGGAGAAACTACCATATAAGTTGCCCCAAAAAGAGTATCTGGTCTGGTTGTATAAACAGTCAGCTTGTCTTCTTTTCCGGCAATGGCAAAGTCAACCTCTGCTCCCTGACTTTTTCCGATCCAGTTTTTCTGGGAAACCTTTACACGTTCAATATAATCTACGCCATCAAGACCTTCCAGAAGCTTTTCTGCATAGTCTGTGATCTTCAGCATCCACTGGCTTTTTACTTTACGGACAACCGGCGCTCCGCAGCGCTCACAGACACCGTTTACTACTTCCTCATTGGCAAGTCCTACCTTACAGGAGGTACACCAGTTGATAGGCATTTCTGTTTTATAAGCAAGACCGGCATTAAACAGCTTCAGGAAGATCCACTGGGTCCATTTGTAGTATTCCGGATCTGTGGTGTTTACTTCTCTGTCCCAGTCAAAGGAATACCCCAGAGAATGGAGCTGCTCTTTAAATCTCTTTACATTATTTGCTGTAACGATCTTTGGATGGATCTTATTCTTGATGGCATAGTTTTCTGTCGGAAGACCAAAAGCATCCCATCCCATGGGATAAAGCACATTGTAGCCCTGCATTCTTCTTTTTCTTGCAACAATGTCCAGCGCTGTGTACGGTCTGGGATGTCCTACATGAAGTCCCTGTCCTGACGGATACGGAAACTCTACCAGAGCATAATATTTCGGCTTGCTGTAATCGTCTGTTGCGGCAAAAGCTTTATTATCATCCCAGATCTTCTGCCACTTTTTTTCGATTACCTTATGATTGTAAGGTACTGACATATTTTTTCCTCCTTATACCAGATAACAAAGCGGACAAGTCCACTTTGAACTTCATAAATAAAAAAGCCCTTTTTCTCTGTATTTAGAGACGAAGGGCTAAATTCCGTGGTACCACTCTAATTCATCGGACACCTGTTCCGATGCACTCATTGAATCTGTAACGGGATTTCCCGTCCAAAGCTACTGTTCTTTCACTTTGGCAACTCCAAGGCGAGTTCAGAAACGTCCTTTCCTGCCTCGCACCAGACGGCAGGTCTCTGAAAAAGGATAAATTTTCTTACTGCTCCTCTTCTTCGTCTTTGTTCCTAATAATTCTAACCATTCCCAGAAGGTTTGTCAAGGATTAAATTCTTCTGTATTTTGCAGGAGTGATACCTGTTTTTTCCCGAAAAACCTTTCCAAAATAAGCGCTGGACGAAAATCCGGTCTGAAGCCCGACCTCTGTTACTGAAAGTTTCGTTTCTTTTAAAAGCTTTTTTGCCATATCCAGTCGATAATCCATCAGATACTCCACCGGAGGTTTCCGGATGGTAGTCTGAAAACACCGGATACATTCCCGTGAACTGACTGCAGCAGAAGCTGCGATTTTTTCCAGAGTCAGTTTTTCTCCATAATTCTGATGGATAAAAGAAAGCATTGTCTGGATACGGTCCTGATTTTTCAGATTTACAGAACGAACAGGCTGAGCAGCAATCTCCTTTATCAGTAAAATCCAGATTTCTGAAAAAATATTTCTGGTCTGAAATTCTGTATCCTTTATTTTTTGCAGTGCATGAGCCTGAAGCAGTTTTTTCAGGATCTGCTTCTGATTTTCGTTTTCTCCTTTCAGTTCCAAAAGCTCCAGACTTCGATTATGAATCACAGGATTTATATATTTTGTTTCAAAAACACTGTGAAAATGCCCTCCCAAAAACACCGGATGAAGCAAATGGGTATGAACCTCTGCTTTTTCTGCCTTTGGCATACTTGCAAGTACATTGCTGTTCATAAAGTATCCCTGGCCTTTCGTAAGCACGCAGGATTTCTCTGCTGTAAGGATCTCCAGTTCTCCATTCAGGACGTATCCGAATTCTACCTCCTCATGCCAATGCCAGGGAATCGGATTTCTGGAAATATCTGAATAGTGCAGTACATAAGGATATTCTATAGTAATTCCCTGCACTGCTTCTTTTTGATTGTCTGATATTTCGATTCCCTTTACTGTATAAACCCGGTTTTCCTCCATTTTTGTCCTTTTTCTTCCTTTATTAAATATTTTAGTCGTTATTATTATATTTTATTGCAATAATTATATATTATATTTCAACTTTGTACAATATAATAGTATTAAAGCTAATAAAGAAAAACAACAAAGACAGGGAGGAAAACGGCATGACCTATGAACTTTTTACTATTCTAAAACTCTATCAGGAAAAATATCCGGAAAACTTTGAACGTATTTCCCCCCAGGATCTGGAGCAAAAATTACCGCAGCTGAAAAATGATCTTTTTAAAAAAATCTGTCATGAAAAAAACAGCCTTGCAGGTTAATCCTGCGAAGCTGTTTTTCGCTGTTCCTGAAAAGCTCTCAGTATGATATTCCGCGCTTCTCTGGCTTTTTCCGCATCCATATTTTCTATATGTTCCAGAGGATAAGAAAGACCCAGCTTTTCATATTTGACCTTTCCCATGGTATGATAAGGAAGAACTTCCAGTCCCCTGATATTTTTAAATCCTGCCAGAAGTTTTCCAAAATTTTTCAGATGTTCCTCTTGGTCTGTAATTCCCGGTACCACCACATGGCGGACAATCATGGGAACCCCTGCTTTTTCAAGCGCACTGGCAAATTCCAGCACATGCTTCTGGCTTAATCCGGTCAGGTTTTTATGATCTTCTTCATTGCTGTGTTTAAAATCCAGAAGCACAAGATCAAGGACATCAAACAGTTTTTCAAATTCCTGCTGTCTTTCTTTCCGGTACATGATCCCGGAAGTGTCCAGACAGGTATGGATCCCCTGTTTCTTTGCCTCGCGAAAAAGCTCTGTCAGGAAATCAAGCTGCATGAGCGGTTCCCCGCCGGTAGCGGTAATCCCTCCGTTTTTATAAAAAACCTCATTCTTTTTATAGGCGTCCAGAATTTCTTCCACTGTCATCATTTTTCCCTCTCCCACTTTCCAGGTATCCGGATTGTGACAGTACAGGCATCTCATAGGACATCCCTGAAAGAATACTACAAAACGAACTCCGGGACCATCAACAGTCCCGAAGCTCTCTGTAGAATGAATATACCCCTTACGGTCATATTCTTTTTGCATCTGCTTACATTCCCTCGTGGAAGGTTCTGGAAATAACCTCATCCTGCTGCTCTTTTGTCAGCTTATTGAAGTTTACCGCATAGCCGGATACACGAACTGTCAGCTGCGGATATTTTTCCGGATGTGCCTGTGCATCCAGAAGAGTTTCTCTTGTAAAAACATTCACATTCAGGTGATGGCCGCCTTTTTCTGCATAGCCGTCAAGTAAATTTACCAGGTTATCTACCTGTGCGTCACTGATATTCATAGTAAAATCCTCCTGTATTCTAAGATGTTTATATTTAAAAGATTATTCTGCCTCGTCTACACTGAGATTTGGTTCGCAGCATGCGCAGTCCGGCTCAAGAGAAAAACTCAGATCATCCAGACTGATGGAATCCAGCATCACCATATCCTCTTTCCCAAGAGCTCCCGGAATAATAGAGAAGGTGTTGGAAATTCCGTCCTGTGCTTCTTTAAACGGAAGCTTGGCTACAGAGCTTAAAGAAGCAACCGCTCCATGGCTGTCTCTTCCGTGCATGGGGTTTGCGCCCGGCGCAAAAGGTTCGCCCGCCTTACGTCCATCCGGTGTTGCTCCTGTATTCTTGCCATATACCACATTGGAGGTAATGGTAAGGATAGAGGTTGTAGGGATACCGCCGCGATAAGTCTGAGTCGTACCTACATAGTGCATAAAATCTTTTACGATCTTGTATGCGATCTCATCTACACGGTCATCGTCATTTCCGTATTTCGGATAATCGCCCTCTACCTCAAAGTCTACAACAATTCCGTTTTCGTCACGGATGGTTTTTACCTTTGCATACTTGATTGCAGAAAGAGAATCTGCGATTACAGAAAGTCCGGCAATACCTGTTGCAAACCAGCGTGTTACATTTTTGTCATGAAGAGCCATCTGAAGACGCTCATAGCAGTATTTATCATGCATATAATGAATGATATTCAATGTATTCACATATACATGGGACAGCCAGCGGCTCATATCGTCATAGCGCTCCATAACCTCGTCATAATCCAGATATTCAGAGGTGATCGGACGGTATTTTGGTCCTACCTGTTTCTTGGTGATCTCATCTACACCGCCGTTGATAGCGTAGAGAAGACACTTGGCAAGGTTTGCACGAGCTCCAAAGAACTGCATTTCCTTACCAACACGCATGGAAGATACACAGCATGCGATAGCATAATCGTCTCCGTGAGTCACTCTCATCAGGTCGTCATTCTCGTACTGAATAGAAGAAGAAGCGATAGAGGTCTTTGCACAGAAACGTTTAAAGTTCTGCGGAAGTCTTGTGGACCACAGTACAGTCAGGTTTGGTTCCGGCGCAGGTCCCAGATTGGAAAGCGTATGCAGGTAACGATAGGACATTTTTGTTACCATACTTCTTCCGTCAATTCCCATACCTGCTATAGATTCTGTAACCCAGGTCGGGTCTCCGGAAAACAGCGCATTATATTCCGGAGTTCTGGCAAATTTTACCAGACGGAGTTTCATGATAAAATGATCGATAAACTCCTGGATCTGTTCCTCTGTAAATGTACCGTTTGCAAGGTCTCTCTCTGCATAAATATCAAGGAAAGTAGAAGTACGTCCCAGAGACATGGCCGCGCCGTTCTGTTCCTTGATCGCTGCCAGATAGCCAAAATACAGCCACTGGATTGCTTCCTGTACGTTCTGAGCCGGTCTGGAAATATCAAATCCGTAAATTTCACCAAGTTTTTTCAGTTCTTTCAGAGCCTTGATCTGCTCGGAAAGCTCCTCCCGGTTACGGATCACATCTTCGTACATATTGCTTCGTGTTCCGGCTTTCTGCTCTTCCTTATCCTCGATCAGACGGTCCACACCATAAAGCGCTACACGACGGTAATCGCCAATGATACGTCCGCGTCCGTAAGCATCCGGAAGTCCGGTGATAATGTGGCTGGAACGGCAGGCACGCATTTCCGGTGAATATACATCAAATACTCCGTCATTGTGTGTTTTTCTGTATTTTGTATAAAAATCCACGATTTCCGGATCCACATGATAACCGTTGTCCTCGCAGGCTTTGATCGCCATACGGATTCCGCCGTTTGGCTGAAGCGCACGCTTAAACGGCTTATCAGTCTGAAATCCTACGATTTTTTCATTCTCTTTGTTCAGGTATCCCGGTCCATGGGAAGTGATGGTAGAGATAATATGTGTGTCCATATCCAGAACACCGCCCTTATTTCTCTCTTCCTCTGTCAGTTCCATAACCTGCTCCCATAACTCATTGGTAGCTTTTGTCGGTCCTGCCAGAAAGGTTTCATCTCCCTCGTAGGGTGTATAGTTTTTCTGGATGAAATCACGCACGTTGATTTCTTTCTCCCAAACTCCTCCTTTGAATGAAGCCCATTCCTGTCTCATTGATCATCCTCCTGATATATTTTTTATTACTTTTTAGCAACTTAATTCTTATGCTTAGAATATATAGTATGTCCAGACTTACGTCAAGGCATATATTGTATATTTTGGAGGACAATATTCAGATTCCATATTTTACACAAAAATATCGTACTTTTTTAATCCATTTTGTACGAATAGTAATGAAATCATTTCAGCAGCATTTCATAGGTGAACCGTCCCATGGATTTTTTCAGAAGAAATACGGCCGCCAGAACGCAAATACATCCCAGACTCAGCAAGATCCATGTGTTTATTAAAAGTACACCCATAAACTGCCCTACAGACAGCAAGATAAGAGGGAGTACCAGAAACACTGCGCCCTGCTGGGCTTCTTCCACACTCTGAGCTTTTGCAGAGCCTCTCACAATCAAAGTTATAGCAATCAGAGAAATCGATGGTGCGATCATAAGCAAAATTACAAACCAGCTGATTCCCGGAAGCAAAAAGCTTCCCATCAGAAACAGTGTCTCTGCCTCAAGTACCAGGATCATTGCCAGAAAAGAAATAAAAGATACCAGCATACTCAGAAGAAAAGACGCCATTACTTTTGCGCAGAAAATCTGTTTCACAGACAAAGGACAGTAAAGCAGAGTCTCCAGAGTATGCTTTTCCTTTTCCCCTACAAATGCGCTTGCTGACATAATTGATGCAGCCATTACAGGTATGATCAGAAAAAACACAGGAAGAATATAGTTCAGAACCATTTCCAGCATGTCCAGCTCCATGTTTTCGGAGCGAAGGGACACTGGCAGAAGCTCCATCATCTTCTGAATGTCCGGGTCACCTGGCATAAAATGGATGGCAAACACAAAAATGGACGGAAATACCACTGTAAAAACCAGAGGAACAATTAAAAGAGAAAGAAACAGATTTTTGTTGGCCGTGATGCCTCTCAAATCTTTTCTGATAACAGCAGTCATTTTTTGTTTCATGATAGCACATCCTCTCTGGAAGTAAGTGAAAAATAAATATCCTCCAGGGACGGTTTCTTTACATTGACTGAGTAAATATCTCCGTCACCTGTTACAATCTTGCGAACAAGATCAGGAATTTCATTGTCAGACTGAATTTTTCTCTCATACTGCCGCTCTCCTGTTCTTAAAAAACCCAGTCCCTCCGGCATATGATCTGCGCAGATCTCAATGTTTATACCAGAAGCCACCTTGTTTTGCAGTTCATCCAGAGTTCCCATTGCCAGCAGTTTTCCCTGTTCCATCAGTCCATATCTGGTACAGATTTCCTGTGCATACCTGAGCTGATGGGTGCATAGAAAAATCGTGATCTTTTCATCTTCTGCCAGTTTTCGGATCATCTGGTTTACATTTTGGGCACTTTCCGGATCAAGACCTGATGTGGGCTCATCAAGGAAAAGGATTCTGGGTCTGTGTATCAATGCCCTGGCAAGAGAAAGCCTCTGACGCATACCAGTTGAATAGGCAGAAAGCTTCTGATCTGCTGCCTCCTCTAATTCCAGTTGTTTCAGCAGAGAGACTGACCTTTTGTCCACTTCTGTTTTTGAAATCCCAAACACAGATCCATAAAACATAAGATTCTGTTTTCCTGTCATATTATTGTACATCTGTGCATGTTCCGTCACCACTCCGGAAAAAGCATGAACCTTTTCCGGAACTTCTGCCGGATTCAGCCCCAATACCCTGCATTCTCCCTCCGAAGGAATGAGCATCCCTGTCAGAAGTTTTACAGTAGTTGTTTTTCCTGCCCCGTTTGGCCCCAGAAAACCAAATATTTCTCCCTGATCCAGAGAAAAGTCAATACTTCTGACAGCCTTTTTTCCATTGGGATATGTCTTAGAAAGGTTTCTCAAAACAACTGCATCCATCTACGGTTCCTCCTCATTCTTTTTCAGCCGTGTCACCAGTTTCTGAAAACGAAGCTCTCCCATGATCTCCTGAAAATTCTGATTTTCCGTAAGAGCCTGCGTCATACTGCGGCGGATCACGGAAATATCTCTTGGAAGGTGCGGTCCCAGCGGAAGAGAATCCTCCAGCCAGTCATCCAGCATATTAAAAAAAGAATCCCCATGAAGTTCCAGAGGATAAATCTCTCCTGCTGCAAGCTCTGTATATTTTTCCAGAAATTCAAACGTCTTTTCCCAGTTTTTCCTCTTCGCCCAGCCCTGTGCTATGGCCAGATAACCAGGAAGCATGATTCCCGGATGAAGTGTATCTAAATGATAAGTTTCTGCAATTGCAAGAAAGCGTCTGCAGATCTGCTCAAATTCCTCCGATCCATCTTCACAAAGATTCATATAAGAGGATAATATATTGCATATGGAAACAACCTCTTTATATAATCCAATCTGCAAAATTCTTTTTGCTTCAGAAGTATTATCCAAAAGCTGAAAGGCAGAAGCTAGAACTGGTTCCGCCGAACCGGACATCGGCATATATTCTCCCAACAGATCCAGTACCTCTTCCGGACGTTTCAGAATCAGCAGACAGTAAGCTTCCAGCTGAAGAGACTCTTTTCCAAGGTTTGGATCATCTGTTTCTGTTTTTATCAGATCAAAAAGTCCTCTCGCCTCTTCCAGCACCTGTTCTGATCTTTCCGGGCTTCCTGCCAGCATAAAATGATTCACCAGCAAAACTCCCATATGAAACAGAAATGGATAACAGGAATGATATTTCTTTATCATTTCATGACAGTGCTCCAATACCTCCTCAAAAGAAAGAACCGAAAATTCTTCTGCAAACTGAAAGTAGCATTTTCGAATTTCCATTTTATCCAGCTGCGGCTCATATCCCATAAGCTCATCAATACTGATATTAAAATACGCGGCAAGCCGGGGCAGCAGTGTAATATCCGGATACGTCATTGCCGTTTCCCATTTAGAAACCGCAGCTTTCGATACCCCCAGATATGCCGCCAGTTCATCTTGTGTGATCCCTCGCTTATGACGGTTTTTTATCAGTACGCTGCCAAGTTTGATCTCTTTCATCATGTTCCACCTCCTGCCTGTATTATAAAAAAATACAGCGCAGAAAACAATGGAGTCCTGATTGACTTCTGTTAAAAAAATCAACCTGCAGGAAACCTGATACAAAGCTTATTACATGCTGTAAATAAACAAATACCGAGTTATATATATAACAGGCTCTGTAATGCAC
Source organism: uncultured Blautia sp. (assembly GCA_900553515.1). Lineage (GTDB taxonomy): Bacteria > Bacillota > Clostridia > Lachnospirales > Lachnospiraceae > Blautia_A. The sequence goes on from USDN01000014.1 coordinate 31,694, forward strand.
AAACACAAAACCACGTCATGTTGTCCTCTTCAGAACTGTTGACGTGGTTTTGTATGATTGGATTTTACATTTTTACATACCTTTGGTTTCTGCTGTTAGGTTTATCTGGAATCGTCATCTGAATAAGTCCCATGTCCATTGCCGGACGCAGATAATTTCTTCGAAATCCCTCTTTGGATTTCAGGTTCAGCTTTTCCATAAGAGTACTGGCGGTATAAGGGATATCATACTCCATAACACCAAGTACTTTTTTTACATATTCAGAAAGGTGTCCAGTATCTTCACTGAGCTGAACAGAAATATCACTTAATATTCTGTCAATCTGCTGCAACATAAACTCAATAAAAGCTGTAGATTCTCCATCTACATGACATCTGGCAATTGCCTCATAATATTCATCCTGAAACTTTTCAATCTGACTCTCAATGGGAATATATTCAAATATCGATTTCCATTTAGATAAAATAGCTGTATGCCATAATCTTGCCATTCTTCCATTTCCATCAGAAAACGGATGAATAAAAACAAATTCATAATGAAACACACTGCTCAAAATCAGTGGATGGACACTTCCATGAGATTCTTTCATCCAGGAAAAAAGCTCTTTTATTAACTGGGGAACAAGTCGTGCCGGAGGCGCCATAAAAATACATTGATCCCCATTAAACACGCCCTCCTCGCCATGCCGGAAGTCACCGGATTCTTCTACAACATATTTTGTCATAATACTATGAAATTTTTTCAGATCATTGATATCATATGGATGAATCTCTGCCAGCTGTTCATACGCTGCATATGCATTTTTAACCTCTTGTATTTCTTTCTGTTCTCCAAATACAGGTCTGCCATTGATCAGATCTCTGACCTGACCTAAAGACAGAGAATTTGCCTCAATCTTCAAGGAAGAATGAATGGATTTAATTCGATTTTTTTTTCTTAAATGTGGTTTTGTCTGCAGATTATTGACAGCAGTAATCTGTCCTATTTTTTCTGAAATAGAAGACACATAGGACAATATTTCATTTGTAATTGTAAAAGGCGGCTTATACACTCCCATAAAATCCCTCCGTTTACTTCCGTATTATCTTCCATATTATCTTCCTCTATTATACCATCAACTAAATCGCTTTCAATACCCAGAATATAAAAGAACTGCAACAATCAAGGCACAGGAATCATTCCTGTGCCTTAAAATATCTCACCCGATCATCTGACAGGGGGCTGTTTTTTATTTATCTTCTGCTCCGTCAACCTTGGATGCCCTTGCCTCGATCTCCTTCTTCTGGATATCTGCAGGAGCCTGCTCATAACGAGCGAACTCATAGGAGAAGTCTCCGCTTCCGCCGGTCATGGAACGAAGGTCTGTAGAATATCCATAGATTTCCAGCATCGGAACATCTGCTTCAATCACGGTATTTCCATTATGATCCGGATTCATTCCCAGTACACGTCCGCGGCGTTTGTTCAGGTCGCCCATAACGTCACCGGTATATTTGTCCGGAACAGTCACTTTCATGCTGACGATTGGCTCAAGGAGAACCGGAGATGCATCCATAAAGCCCTTCTTGAAAGCAAGAATCGTAGCCATTTTAAATGCCATCTCTGAGGAGTCTACCGGATGGTAAGATCCGTCATAAAGGGTTGCCTTTACACCTACAACCGGATAAGCGGCAAGAGGTCCCCTGGTAACGCATTCCTGAAGTCCCTTTTCTACAGCCGGGAAGTAGTTCTTCGGAACAGCGCCGCCCACAACAACCTGCTCAAATTCAAATGGAGTCTCCAGATCACCGGACGGCTCAAAGCGCATCTTAACGTGACCATACTGGCCATGTCCGCCGGACTGTTTTTTATGCTTGCCTTCCACATCAGAATTCTTGCGGATGGTCTCGCGGAACGGAACCTTCGGTTTGGAAAGTTCAATATCTACTTTATAACGTTCTTTCAGTTTATTTACCACAATATCAAGATGCTGGTCGCCCATACCATAGAGAAGTGTCTGTCTGTTGGCAGAATCGTTCTCAGCACGAAGGGTCTTATCCTCGCTTGTCATCTTTGCAAGAGCCTGAGAGATCTTATCCTCATCGCCTTTATTCAGAGCTTTATATCTCTTGCATGTATATGGTGTGGAGATCACTGCCTTTGGATAGAGAACAGGCATTGCCTTAGTTGCAAGGCTGTCGCCGGTCTGCACGCTGCCCAGTTTGGCAATGGCGCCGATATCGCCGGCATGAAGTTCCGAAACTTCATAGGGTTTGGAGCCTTCCAGAACATACAGCTTGTTCAGACGTTCTTCTTCGCCCTTCTCCACATTCAGAAGAGTATCGTCGGATTTAACAACACCGGAAACTACTTTAATAAGAGAATATTTGCCAAGGAAAGGATCTACGATCGTTTTCCATACATATGCTGATTTTGCTTTGGCAAAATCATAATTTGCTTCAAAGATCTCGTTTGTTTTCTGGGAAATTCCGTTGCAGGAACGTTTGTCCGGGCTGGGGAAGTAGCCGCAGATATCGTCCAGAAGGTTGGATACGCCTCTTAAGCTCACAGGAGCGCCCATGCATACCGGAACAATGCTTCCATCCTGTACGTTCATGGCAAGAGCTGCGGAAACCTCTGTTACAGAGAATTCGTCTCCCTCAAAGTAACGGTCCATAAATTCTTCGCTTGTCTCAGCTACGGATTCCATCAGAATATCATGATATTTCTCAAGATACTCGTTCAGGTATTCAGGAATTTCACATTCCTGTTTTTTACCTTTGTCAATATATTTTCTTCCGGCCTGTTTTACAACATTTACATAGCCGACAAATTTACCGTCTTCACGGATCGGGAAATGCAGCGGAGCGATCTTTTTGCCGTAAAGCTCAGTCAGTTCCTCTACGACTTTACGATAGCTGACATCATCTATATCCATATCTGTTACAAAAAACATACGCGGAAGTTTATATTTTTCGCACAGGTCCCATGCCTTCTGAGTTCCTACCTGAACTCCGGCCTTACCGGAAACAACGATGATCGCTGCATCTGCTGCGCTGACAGCTTCTTCTACCTCGCCTACAAAATCAAAGTATCCAGGAGTGTCAAGGATATTGATCTTTACTTTATCCCACGGAACAGGAACCAAAGAAGTAGAAATTGAAAAATGTCTCTTGATTTCCTCTTTATCAAAATCGCTGACTGTATTCCCATCTTCCACTCTGCCTAAACGGCTTGTCATTCCCGCAAGATATGCCATTGCCTCTGCCAGTGTAGTTTTGCCGGATCCTCCGTGACCTAATAGGACTACATTTCTGATTCGGTCAGTTCTATAAACGTCCATATGTAATACCTCCCTGTTTGTCTGATATGTTCATATTCTACTAAAATTTCATAGGTTTTTCAAGTATTTTATATAATTTTAACAACTTTTTTTGATGAAATAATGTGAAAATTTCATGAATTTTTACATTTTCCCCTTGTATTTGACTTTTTTCTTCTTATCTTTTAAAATATGAGTATATTTTTTCTTGGGAAAGGATCACTACAGATATGAAAACCATTGGTTTTATCGGCCTCGGTCTTATCGGAGGCTCTATTGCAAAAACGATCCGAAAGGTTCATCCGGATTATCATATCCTGGCATATGCCAGACACAGGGAAACGCTGGCTGCCGCGCTGAACAGCGGTGTCATTGACGGTGTGCTGGAGGAAAAAGACGAAAGATATCATAACTGCGACTATATTTTTCTCTGCGCTCCCGTAGAGTACAATATCCAATACCTGAAATATTTAAAAGATGTTATTTCAGATGAATGTATCATCACAGATGCAGGAAGTGTCAAAGGTCCCATCCATCAGGCAGTAGAAGAAATCGGTCTTGACCACAATTTTATCGGCGGACATCCTATGGCAGGCTCAGAACGTTCCGGCTTTGCCAACTCCTCTGATCACCTGCTGGAAAATGCCTATTATATCCTGACCCCGGGAGGTGAAGTCCCCTTAAATAAGCTTACGGAGTTTTCAGAGCTTATCGACTCTCTGGGAGCTATCCCCATGGTGCTTACTGCTGAAGAGCACGACTTTATCACAGCCGGGGTCAGTCATCTTCCCCACATTATCGCATCCTCACTGGTAAATCTGGTAAGCTCGCTCGATAATGATGCAGAATACATGAAGACCATTGCAGCAGGCGGTTTCCGGGATATTACCAGGATCGCGTCCTCCTCCCCCATTATGTGGCAGCAGATCTGTCTGGAAAACACCAGAAATATTTCCGCGGTACTGGACGAATATATCCGTATGCTGATCCAGATCCGGTGTTCCATTGACAACAAAGAAGCGGATCAGTTGTATCAGCTTTTTGCCGTCTCCAGAGATTACCGTGATTCCATAGATGTAACTTCAAAAGGCTCTATCACCAGAGCATACGTCCTCTATCTTGATATCGTTGATGAGGCCGGAGGGATCGCCACCATTGCGACGCTCCTTGCCATGGATAACATCAGCATCAAAAATATCGGCATCATCCATAACCGGGAATTTGAACAGGGCGTGCTGAAAATAGAGTTTTATGAAGAAGACGCCATGAATCGGGCAAACGCTCTTTTAAAGAAACGAAACTATATTGTTTATGAACGGTAGGTGTTTATTATGAAAATAAAGAAGCAGACCAGACTGAGAGGAACTCTTACAGTTCCGGGAGATAAATCCATTTCCCACAGAGCTGTGATGTTCGGCGCTCTTGCAGAAGGAACCACAAGGATTTCTCATTTTCTGGAAGGAGCCGACTGTCTCTCTACGATCTCCTGTTTCCGCAAAATGGGGATTGAAATAGAAAAGAACCAGGAGCAGATCCTTGTCCACGGAAAAGGACTGCACGGGCTGCAGGCTCCTTCCGGTATTCTGAATGTCGGAAACAGCGGCACCACAACAAGACTGATCTCCGGAATCCTTGCAGGTCAGCGCTTTTCCTCAGAGCTTGACGGGGACGCTTCCATCCGTACCCGTCCTATGAAAAGGATCATGACGCCTCTTGCTTCCATGGGGGCTGATATTACAAGCAGAAACAACAATGGCTGCGCTCCTCTTATAATTACCGGAAAGCCGCTTCATGCAGTCCATTATGGCTCTCCGGTGGCATCCGCTCAGGTAAAATCCTGTGTGCTTCTTGCGGGAATGTATGCAGACAGCATCACCAGTGTAACGGAACCTTTTCTTTCCAGAAATCATACCGAGATCATGCTGAATTATTTTGGCGCAAAGGTTACTTCCACAGGGACTTCCGCCGCCATCTGTCCGGAACCTGCACTGGAAGCCCGTGATATTGTTGTACCCGGGGATATTTCTTCTGCCGCCTATTTCATTGCAGCGGGTCTTCTTACTCCAAACAGTGAGATCCTTCTGAAAAATGTGGGGATCAATCCTACCCGGGCCGGGATCCTTAAGGTCTGTCAGTCCATGGGAGCTGATATTACGCTTCTTAACAAAAATCCTGAGGGAGAACCTACTGCGGATCTCCTGATCCGCACAAGTTCTCTGAAAGGAACTGTCATTGAGGGAGCCGATATCCCTGCTCTGATCGATGAAATCCCCATGATCGCTGTAATGGCTGCTTTTGCCCGGGGCACTACCATTATCCGGGATGCTCAGGAACTGAAAGTCAAGGAATCCGACCGTATTGCCGTAATGGTAGATAACCTGAAACGTATGGGCGCAGATATTGAGGGAACCGATGACGGAATGATCATTCATGGAGGCAGACCGCTCCACGGAGCAGTGATCGACTCTCATCTTGACCACAGAGTGGCTATGTCCTTTGCAGTTGCAGGAACCATCTGTGAAGGAGAAATGGAGATCCAGGGAGCTGAATGCGTGGATATTTCCTATCCGGGATTTTATAAAGATCTGTATCTCTGCGGAAAGTAATTTTCCCACAGAATCATTCAAAAACTTAATCATACATATAAGAAAAGGCAGATCACAGCGCTTTTCAGGACTTCCCTAAGGAGGTACAGCGCAGGATCTGCCTTTTTCTTATATAAGTTTCTTCTCCATATTGTAAGACTGAATCTGAAATCCAACGCTTTGGTAAAATGCCAGAGCTCCCTTATTAAAACTCCAGACTTTCAGATCGATCCGGGCACATTCTTCCTCTTCAGCCTTTGCAGCCAGATATTCATACAATCTTTTTGCGGTTCCTTTTCTGCGGCAGTCCTGTTCCACATAAAGAGCATCCACAAAGAACGTACGATTTCTGTGAAGCATGGGATTAACGGGAGTTATCTTTCGTTTTGCAATCAGAAAGCCAGTCAGTCGTCCGTCTTCTTCTGCACAAATCATAATATGATCCGGATCTGCCAGCATTTTCGAATACTCTTCTTTCGGAAAAATGTCTTTCATCTCTTTATAAATATCCGGTCTTCCCTCCACATGTTCACTGTGAAGCATCTGATAACCTCTGTTTACAATTGCATAATCATTATATATTAAATTTCTGATCTTAATTTTCTCTGTCATTTTTTCTATCCTTCTTTCTGATGTTTTTATATAGTTACACTGTTCCATATTACAGAAAACACTCTATCCCTTCCTGTATTTGTCAGAAAAATAACGCTTGACATCCCATAATTTTCCATGTATATTTCAACTAACTTATACATATACCAAAAAGAAAAGGAGGCTGCCATGAAAATATTATTTTACGGTGCAAAAGACTACGACCAGCATTTCTTTGATAAGCTGGCTCCCGAATATCCGGGAATCACTTTTAAATTTATCGAAGCCAATCTTTATGAAGAAACCGCATCACTTGCCGGAGGCTACGACGGGATCTGTGCCTTTGTAAATGCAGATATCAGCACTCCTGTTATGGAAACCCTCCATACCCAGGGCATTAAGCTGATCCTGATGCGATGTGCCGGATATAACAACGTAGATCTCAAAACTGCAGAAAAATACGGGATCAAGGTTCTCCGCGTTCCCGGTTATTCTCCGGAGGCAGTGGCAGAACATGCCATGGCTCTTGTCCTCACTGCCAACCGCCACACCCACAAAGCTTATATCAAGTGCAGGGAGAATAATTTTGCCCTGAACGGGCTTATGGGGGTAAATCTGTTTCACAAAACAGCAGGAATCGTTGGAACCGGAAAGATCGGCCTTGCCATGGCAAGGATCTGCCGCGGCTTCGGTATGAGGGTCATCGCCTACGATCTTTATCCAGACAGGGAACTGGATTTTCTGGAATATGTATCTCTGGACGAGCTTCTGCGTACAAGCGATCTGATCAGTCTCCACTGTCCTCTCACAGAAGAAACCCATCACCTCATCAACGAGGAGTCTATTGCAAAAATGAAGGACGGGGTAATTCTTGTAAATACCTCCAGGGGCGGCCTGATCTGTACGGATGATCTGATCGCCGGAATCCGGGATCATAAATTCTTTGCAGTAGGTCTTGATGTCTATGAAGAAGAATCGGATCTTGTATATGAAGATATGTCAGAACGGATCTTACAAAGCTCCACCATCCAGAGGCTTCTGTCCTTCCCCAATGTTGCCATGACTTCTCATCAGGGATTTTTCACCGATGAAGCGCTGACCAATATCGCAGAAACAACCCTCCAGAATGCTGCTGCATTCCGTGACGGTCAGATTCTGAAAAATGAAGTAAAACTTTAAAGAATAAACTCTCCGGCGTTCCTTTATCATGGAAATACCTGTGAAAAGGAACACCGGAGAGTTTTACATCTGATCTGTCATCATTTATCAAATGCTTCTCTGAGTACAGCAATCTCCCTGGTCCATCCCGCATCATCATTAGGGGTTTCCAGAATAAAAGGAATCCCCACAAGAGCAGGATGACGGATCACACGCACCAGAGCTTCCAGACCGATTTCTCCTTCTCCGATCCTGGCATGGCGGTCTTTATGACTTCCCATTCCGTTCAGGCTGTCATTCAGGTGGACCGCCTTCAATCGCGAAAGTCCGATCACCTGATCAAATTCCTTCAGTACGCCGTCCAGGTCATTGACAATATCATAGCCTCCATCCCATACATGACAGGTATCCAGACACACTCCCATTTTGTGGTCCTTTTCAACCAGATCAAGAACAGAACGGATCTCCTGGAAATTTCTTCCTACCTCAGAACCTTTTCCTGCCATGGTTTCCAGAAGCACCGTAGTGGTCTGCTCTTCTGTAAGAACATCGTTCAGGATCTCCGCGATCTTTTGGATTCCGGTTTCTGCTCCCTGACCCACATGACTTCCCGGATGAAAATTATAATAATTTCCCGGTGTATGTTCCATTCGTTTCAGATCATCTGCCATCGTATTTCTGGCAAAATCTCTCAGGTCTTCTTTGGCCGCACAGCAGTTCATGGTATAGGGGGCATGGGCAACGATTTTTCCAAATCCATGCTCTCCTGCCAGCTGCAGAAATTCTTCCACATCTTTTTCATCTATGGCTTTGGCATTTCCCCCACGGGGATTTCTGGTAAAAAACGCGAACGTATTTCCTCCGTTTTTAATCATCTGCTGCGCCATCTTTTTATATCCCTTGGAAGAAGTTGTATGATTTCCGATATATAACATTTCTTTTTTCTCCATCTTCTGTATTTATCCCTGAAAATTTATTTCCTCAGAACATATTTATTATATCAGAAAATACTCTTTTCAAAAAGAGGAAATCTATTGACGAAATTTCCAAAAATATCTATACTTTTAATAAATACAGTTTTTTATAATCTGAGAAACAGATTGTTTATTTTACAAAAGATAAGGAGTATGCATATGAATCAGCCATCTTCCAATCGTCCCGGCAGAAAATCCACAGGACAGAAATCCTCCCCTCCTCCCGGAGTTCCCCGGACTTCCTCACATAAAGGTTCATTATCCGGAAAGAAAAGAGCGTCTTCCCGCCGCAGGAACGTTTATCGTAAATCCCGTTATTATCGCCAACGCCAGAAACGTCTTCTCCTTGCCGGCGGAATGGGACTGATCCTCCTGATTATCCTGCTTGTTTTTGCAGTCCGAAGCTGCATCGATAAAAAAACTAATCCGACAAGTGCACAGGCTGATCAAACAGAAGGGCTGATCGGCTCTGGAAAAGCTGATCCAGACGAAAACGACTCTTCTGCTGATACAGAATCTGATCCACAAAAAAACTCCGTTCTCCCGGCAGAACCAGTTTCCCTCACCGTCAGTGTCGTAGGAGACTGTACTCTTGGAACAGATGAAAATTTTGATTACGACACCAGTCTGAATGCTTATTACGAAAATTATGGTTCTGAATATTTTTTCCGTAATGTAAAAAGTATTTTTTCCGCCGATGATCTGACCATTGCCAATTTTGAGGGAACACTTACGGATTCTGAGGAGAGAGAAGAAAAACAGTTTGCCTTTAAAGCCCCTGCGGAATTTTCCAGTATTCTCTCTGATGGTGCGGTGGAGGCTGTCACGCTGGCCAACAACCACAGCCACGATTACGGGGAACAGGGGTTTGCCGATACCCTGGCAGCTCTCGATCAGGAAGACATCACCCACTTTGGATATGATGAAACTGCTGTCATAGAAGTAAAAGGAATCAAAGTCGGTCTTGTAGGAATTTATGAACTGAAGGATCATCTGGAGCGGACAGAACAATTGAAACAGAATATCGCCAAAGTAAAAGAACAAGGAGCTGTCATCACGATCGTGATCTTCCACTGGGGCAATGAAAAAGAAGAAGTCCCGGATTCCAACCAGACGACTCTTGGACGTCTTGCTATTGATGAAGGTGCTGATCTGGTCTGCGGTCACCATCCGCATGTTCTCCAGGGTATTGAAACCTATAAAGGAAAGAATATTGTATACAGCCTTGGAAACTTCTGTTTTGGCGGAAATTCCTATCCAAGCGACATGGACAGCATGATCTTCCAGCAGACCTTTACTGTAGATAAAAATGGAGTTTCTGCAGATAATACTATAAATATCATTCCTTGTTCCATCTCTTCTGATTACGATTATAATAATTATCAGCCTACTCCTGCAGAAGGAGACGAGGCTGATCGGATCATGGATAAAATTAAAGAAAGAAGTTCCTGGATCACTCCAGCCAGCACAGAAGACATGGGTTCCTCTGTAAATGAGGAAAAATCCGATTCCAGCGAAAACGATGAGGATGCTTCTGAATAAATCACAAAAAAAGTACGGTATCTGCCGGATTTGGAAAACCTGTTTTTCCAAATCCGGCAGATACCGCATTTTTTTAATATACCTCCGCTCCAAAAGGCATCAGCGCCAACTTGGCAAGCTTAAACTGCTGAAGCCCAAAAGGAATTCCGATCACAGTCACACATAAAAGCATCCCCAGAACTGCATGTTCAATGGCAAGAGGAAGGCCGGAAACCACCAGCCAGATAATATTTACCAGAAGGGACACTGCGCCACCTCCATACCGCACCTCTTTTCCAAAAGGAAAACAGCTGAGAGAAGCAAATTTAAAACACTGCATCCCAATGGGAATACCTACAACTGTGATACACCACAAACATCCCGCCACGCACCAGCTCAGAGCGCTGATCGCGCCTCCAAATATAAACCACAAAAGATTACCAAGACAACCCATATTTTCCCTCCTGAAACATTGATCTCGTTATTTAGCATATATCCGCTGCGAATTTAACCTCCGCAGAATTTTATTGTTCTAAGTATATCACAAATATCCCTATTTTCGTAATTTTGTTTTTACCCTCTTGCATTATGTTCTATTATTGATTAAGATAGACTGGCATGTAATTTTTAAAATACAAGGATGAATTATTATGAATAAAAAACACCAGGTGGACCTCACTAATGGTCCAATTTTGAAAACATTGGCAGAGCTGGCTCTGCCCATCATGGCATCTGCCTTTCTTGGAACCGCCTACAACATCACGGATATGGCCTGGATCGGGATCCTGGGTTCTAAAGCTGTAGCCGGAGTCGGTATGGGAGGCATGTATGTCTGGCTGTCACAGGGACTTTGCTCTCTTGCCCGTATGGGCGGACAGGTTAATGTTGCTCAAAGCTGTGGCCGCAATGATACAAAAACTGCCACAGACTATGCTTCCGCTTCCATACAGCTTACCTGCATTTTTGCTTTTGTTTTTTCTGCTGTATGCCTGCTCTTTACCGAACCACTTCTGGATTTTTTCCATCTGGAAGACGCACAGACTTATTCCCATGCAGTAAAATATATGAAGATCACCTGTGGACTGATCATTTTTTCCTACATGAATTACACTTTAACAGGTCTTTATACTGCACAGGGAGACTCCAAAACCCCATTTATTGCAAATCTGATCGGTCTTGTTATGAATATGATCCTGGATCCTCTCCTGATCCTCGGCACAGGCTTTTTCCCACGGCTGGAAGTTATGGGCGCTGCCATTGCGACTGTTTCTGCCCAGCTGGTCGTTATGCTGGTAATGATCGCCGGAATCTTTTGGGGAAAGGATAACGAAAATATACTGAAGGAAATCCATCTCTTTTCCGTCAGCGATAAAAAGATCTACCATTCCATTTGCAGGATCGGTGTACCTACTGCTCTCCAGGGAACTCTGTACTGTATGATCTCCATGTTTCTGACACGTATGGTCTCTGCCTTCGGACCAGGAGCTGTCGCTACCCAAAGAGTAGGAGGACAGATTGAATCCATTTCCTGGAATACAGCTGATGGATTTGCTGCAGCCCTGAATTCCTTTACCGCACAAAATTATGGCGCCGGAAAAAATGACCGTATCCGTCAGGGATATAAGGTTTCTCTTCGCATCATGGTTACCTGGGGAATGATTGTCACCGCCGCCTTCGTTCTGTTTCCCGGACAGATTTCTTCTCTTTTCTTCCATGAACCGGAGGTTCTGGAAACTGCAGTAGGCTATATGATCATTATAGGAATAGGGGAAGCCTTCATGTGCGTGGAAATGCTGACTATCGGCGCACTTTCCGGTCTTGGACAGACTAAGATCTGCAGTATCATCAGTATTCTCCTTACCGGAGCACGGATTCCTCTTGCTCTGGCGCTTACAAAAACTGCACTTGGCCTGACCGGTATCTGGTGGGCATTGACCTTAAGCTCCATGGCAAAAGGAATTGTTTTTTATTTTGCTTTTCATCGAATCAGCAAAAAACTGGATCAGTAATATATCGTCCAAAAAAGGATATCCTCCGACAGATCAGACTCTGTCAAAAGGATATCCTTTTTACTTTAATCTTTATTTATCATATACCTTCTATATGCAGCAATATTATGCGGCCTCAGCTTCTGTGCCCCCGTCTTCCTGAGGCGGGTTCAACGCTGTGTCCACTGCCTGCTGGATCATCTGGTCAAAGGCTCCTACAAGTTCTGCAGGAACACCGGCTGCAGATGCATTATCAAGGATTGCTGTCCAGTCCATTCCCTGAAGGTAAGAAGTCTCAGAGCCTTCTTTTGTAAGATCAAGGGATGCATCAAGAACCGCCTGTTCCGGTGCAGATGCCCCGGCATCTGCATAACCGCCGCTTACAGATAAAGTAACAAGGGCTGCCCCTGAATTTGTTACAGTAAGATCGATCTGATTAGTCTTTGCTTCTGCATCTGATACAACATTTATATCAAGACCAAAAGCTGCCAGAGGATTAGGTGCTTCTTCTGTTCCGGCATCAAGGACAGAAACACTGATCTTTCCATTATAGTATCCCGGAACCTTCGGATCTGTTTCCAGATTCTCAGTTTTTACCCCAATCATCTTCACGCCATTTAACGCGAAAACATACTCTCCGTTCAGAAGTCCCTCTGCCGACTGTCCTGTTCCTGTAAAGGTCATTACCTCCTCTTCTGCTCCGATTTCCAAAAGAAGAGCAGAATTTCCGTCTGCCGATGGATTTTTCCAGGTAAATACAGGAATGCTTCCGGTTTCATCTTCTGCGCTTATTTCTCTTCCAACAATCTTTCCATCTGCATTGACCCATACCTTTGAGGTAACAATAGCCGTATCAGAACCTTCTCCGGTAAGATCTGCCAGAAGAGCATCCGCATTTGCCTGAAGCTGTGCATTCAGATCTTCCCCGCTTGTTTCTGACCATTTGTCAAGAAGCCCTTTTAATTCCTGGTCCTCTTTTGCTGCTGTCAGGATATTTTCCATCATGGAAAGAACACCTGCTTCTGTTATCTGAGATTCATATACTGTACAGTCTTCGCTGATACCTTCTACAGAAATCGTTTCCTCAGAAGAAGCTCCTTCTGCAGTGCTGTCTATAATAATGTTTCCATAGCGGTCCAGCAGAGCAGAAACCGTTGCCGTATCAGGAAGGAATGTTGTAAGATCAGAGAGTACCTTAAAATTATTTTTCATAGAAGCTTTGTATGTTTCCATATATTCCAGATACGCCTGTATTTCTTCTTCGCTTTCAAAAGTCTGAGCCAGTTCCTCCTCTGATATTTCCAGAGAGTCCAGAAGCGGCATCTTCATCCATGTTTCCGACAGCTCCGGAATCTGTAAATATTCAACCAGATCGGTCATGTCCATATACATATTCATATTACAGAGCGGAGAATCATTAAGAAGGATCTCTCCATTGACTATTTCTTTCCCTTCTGTTACAGAAGCTGTCATGTCCATAGTCAGAGTATTCAGCCAGGAAAAATCCATTCCGCCTGAAGCTGCACTTAAAAGAGTTTTCCCTCCATCTTCCAGCTTCAGCGTCATAATAGCCTTAGATCCTGCCATAGCCTTTTCCTGATCTTCCATTACAACATCCCAATATGCAGAAAAATCTGCAATAAACTGGGAAAGGGCTGCTTTTTCTGCCTCCTGATAAGAAGCCGCAAAAACTGTACTGGAACCTGACAAAAGCAAAGAAGAAGCCGCTGCTGCTGCAGTGATTTTTCTAAATATTGTTCTAGTTCGCTTCATAGAAATCCTCCTCTCGAAAGTATGGATCACAAATGGATCTCATCTGTTAAATATGTGCATATTTTATCATAATTCTTATTGTCATTCAACAAAATTCTACATTTTATCCGAAGATTTTGAAAATATTCCTGTTGTTTTGTCATTTTTATACATAGTGTGATTGTGATTTTATATATTTCTCCAATGTTATTTTTTCATGCGAATTTCCCGGAAACTCCTTCTCTTCTGCACATTGCCATTCAGACAGATCCAGACCCAGCTTCTTATCTGACGGATAACTTCGGTTCCATCGAAACACCAGCAATTCCTCAATATTCTCTGCGTGTGTCTTCAGATCATCTGTCTCTACAAGAGCGTATTCTCCTGTACCGGCTTTTTGTATAAAATCCTGGCAGCACTTTATTTCCACACCTTTCAGGTTCCCATAAACAGGATAAGAATAATCATTCATCCAAAGCACCTTTCCCTGGCATAACATACAAATCTCATCCGTTACTGCCTGATCTCTGCTCTGACGTCTTTTGTTAAATAACATGCCATTTTTGTCATCTAAAAAAATGATCACTTTCATAAGACTCCTCCTGTACCTGTATTTTTTGATAAATCACCCTTATTGTATCACAGATTTCTTGGATGTTCACTTCCTTCATAATGATATGCCACAGTATCTTACAGAATAAATTACTGTTCACGACCTTCACAGCAACGAGCCAAAATTCATTCCAGATTGCCTGCAGCTGTGTTTTTATCCGATATTGACACCTTTTCCTGCCGCTGATATAGTAATCTTAAAGCAGCATCACGATGCTTTTAGGAGGATTTCATATGAATGAGCAGGAAATCAAAAAAACAGTAAACAGACAGAGACATTTCTTTTATACAGGCGCTACTCTTCCCATACAAAACCGTCTCAATGCTCTGAAAAAACTAAGAGTATCCATAAAAAAACACGAAGCAGACATCCACCGGGCTCTGCATCTGGACTTAGGAAAAAGTGATTTTGAGAGTTATATGTGTGAAACAGGCCTTACTTTAAATGAAATATCCCATATGCTCCGTCATCTTTCCGATTATGCAAGAGAAAAAAGGATCCGTACACCACTGGCGCAGTTTCCTTCCAGAAGTTTCCAGAAACCTTCCCCCTACGGTGTTGTACTTATTATGAGTCCCTGGAATTATCCTTTTTTATTAAGCATAGGACCTTTGATAGATGCTCTGGCTGCCGGAAATACCGTAATCCTGAAACCCAGCGCCTATTCTCCCAATACTTCCCGTATTGTCCAACATATCATCCAGGAGTGTTTCGATGACTCGTATACAGCAGTGATCACAGGAGGACGCGAAGAAAACACCGCTCTTCTGAATCAGCATTTCGATCATATCTTTTTTACCGGAAGTCAGCGTGTAGGAAAGGAAGTATTAAAAAAAGCATCCGAATATCTCACTCCCGTAACACTTGAACTGGGAGGAAAAAGCCCCTGTATCGTTGACCGGACAGCAGATCTTAAACTGGCTGCCAGACGGATCGTATTTGGCAAATTCCTGAACTGCGGACAGACTTGTGTAGCCCCGGACTATATCTATTGTCACAGAGAAATAAAAGATGAATTGCTCCTGCAGATAAAAAAACAGATAATAAAGCAATTTTCGGATCAGCCACTCAAAAACAAAAACTATGGCAAGATCATCAATCAGAAACATTTTGAAAGGCTCCTTGGTCTGATAGACAATCAAAAAGTAATCTTCGGCGGGGAATATGATCGGTCAGAACTCAGGATTGCCCCTGCCATAATGACCGATGTTACTTTTGATGATCCGGTTATGCAGGAAGAGATTTTTGGACCTGTCCTTCCTGTCCTGACTTTTGAGTCTCTGGATCAGGTCATTGCCCAGCTCCAGTTCCTCCCCCATCCTCTGGCTCTTTATTATTTTACCTCAGATAAAAAAAATGCTGACAAAATCCTTTCCTCTGTTGGATTCGGAGGCGGATGTATCAACGATGTAGTCATACATCTTGCTACCAGCGAAATGGGATTTGGAGGATTTGGTGAAAGCGGTATGGGAAGCTATCATGGAAAAGCAGGATTTGATACCTTTAGTCACACCAAAAGTATTGTAGACAAAAAAACATGGCTTGATCTTCCTATCCGTTACCAGCCTTATCAAAAGTTATACAAAAAAATGCTAAGATTATTTCTGAATTAAAAACCCGTGTCTGACAGCTGATCCAGAACAGCCTTCAGACACGGATTTTAAATTTTAGTCACCAACTTCCATTTTATAACGATTTACTGCCATTTCTGCTTCTCCCAAAAAAGACAGAGAACCAAAGATCACGACCACTGAATCCTTGTCGATCCGTTCCATCACCTGATTTACCGCCATGCGAAGACTTCCGGCTGCTTCTGCAGATGGATTTACTTCTGCTACTGCCTTTTTCAGTTCCTCTGCCGGAAGCGCCCTTGGATTTTCAGGAGTCTCTACCGTAATAATATGTTCCGCCAAAGGAGCCGTGAGCCGGATCACCTGGCGGTAATCTTTATCCCGGAACATCCCAAATATATAATAAAATTTCTTTCCAGGATAATAAAGCTTCAGAGAACGAACCAGTTCCTCTGCTGCCGCCTGATTATGAGCTCCATCCATAACGATCAGAGGTTCTTTCGATATTACTGTAAAACGCCCTTTCCACACAGCTTTTTTCATCCCCTGATAAACAGCCTTATCGTTGAGTTCATATCCCAGTTTTCTTAATGCCTCTATTGCTTCAAGAGCCAGAGCAGCATTTTTGATCTGGTAGCTTCCCATCAAAGAGATCTTTATATTATTCCAGTTTTTATAAGAAAAACTTTGCCCTTCATATCCATAGGAAATATTTTTGATCTGTTCCTGATCCACTGTATAGCAGACACACTCTTTTTTTCTGCAAACATTCCGGATCACCTCCATAGCTTCCGTATCCTGCATGGCAGATACCACAGAAGTATGAGGTTTAATGATCCCAGCCTTCTGTAAAGCAATTTTTCCAAGAGTATCTCCCAGAAATTCCATATGATCCATACTGATAGAAGCGATCACTTCCATTATAGAAGTTGTGATCACATTCGTAGCATCCAAAGCACCGCCCAGTCCAGTCTCCAAAATCACAATGTCACATTTTTGTTCTGCAAAATAAAGAAAAGCCAAAGCTGTCTCTATCTCAAAAATAGTAGGATATCCTATACCACTGCTCTGCATTTCTTCTGCTGCTTTCTTCACTTTCGCTGTCAGACGGGCCAGATCCTCTCGTCCAATAAATCTTTCGTTGACCTGAATCTTTTCTCTGTAGGAAAATAAGGTAGGAGATATATATCGCCCTGTACGATATCCTGCTTCTTTAAAAACAGTAGAAACATATGCCAGCACAGATCCCTTGCCATTTGTACCTGAAATATGTACAAATTTTAAGCTGTCCTGGGGATTTTCCAGTCTTTTTAACAATTCTCTCATATTGTCCAGACCAAGGACGCTTCCTCCTTTGGAAACCTGGTCCAGATATTCTCTTGCTTCTTCGTAATTCATGCCTGCTCCTATCTGAGCCGCTGCGGCTCCATAAAATCAGATTTATTATAATCCATTCCCCGTATCGTTACAATATTAACAGGCATATTTTATTTATTTTTTGTTTCTGCCTCTTCCCCGGTCATATCCGAAAGGCAGCCAACTCCTATTTTCTTTTGCAATCTATTTTCCGTTGCACAAAAACGCAGTCTCCATAAGGAAACTGCGCTTTTGTGTACTTTTTTATCAGCAGGTCGCTCCACCTGTAAGGTGTTTCTGAGCTTTGATGTTTTCTTCTTTTCTTCCAAGAAGATCATCAGAAAGAAGCTGTTCCTGCACATTTTCAAATCCGATACGTGCTACGGTATCCGCAAAACGTTCTCCTGTATTTCCCTGTTCGCGGAAAAGAAGGATGGCTTTTTCTACAATAGAAAGCACTTCTTCTTTATCTGTAAATACCTTATCCAGGTAGCGGCCCTGAGCAACCTTCTTGCCCCAGCGTCCGCCAATATAAACACGGTAACCGTTTGTATAATCTTCAATGGCATGGAACGGACATTTTCCTACACAGCGTCCGCAATGGTTGCATGCGTTTTCATCAATGACAATCTTTCCATTTTCTACTTTTGCCACATTGATCGGACAGTTCTTTTCAATACGGCAGATCTTACATCCTTTACATTTTTCAGGATCAATCTGCGGAATACGCTGGCCAATGATTCCCAGATCGTTCAGGTCAGGTTTCACACAGTTGTTTGGACATCCGCCTACTGCAATTTTAAATTTATGAGGAAGCTTCACATCCGCATAACCATGGAAGAATCTCTCATGGATTTCTTCAGAAAGTCCGAATGTATCGATCAGTCCATACTGACAGGTGGTTCCTTTACAGGAAACCACAGGTCTTACTTTAGATCCGGTTCCTCCTGTCTCAAGTCCTGCCTGCATAAGGTATTCCCGAAGAGGTTCAATGTTATCAAAAGGAACGCCCTGGATCTCCATAGTAAGACGGGAGGTCATGGTCACTTCACCGCTGCCGAACATCTCTGCAGCCTCTGCAATGATCCTTGCCTCTTCCGCTGTGATCTTTCCGTTTCTTGTGATCACACGACCATTAAACTTATCTTCTGTATTCTTATCCTTCAAAAATCCCAGTGCTTTTACACGCTTCTCTTCTTCCGGAGAAATTTTTCCGGCTGCATTAGCGATCTTAATATCATTAAAGAATCTTGCCCCCTCAAGTACTGCCGTATTCTTATAACCAAACTGACGAAGACGGTTCTGAAGGAAATATCCTCTTTTGCCTTTTGCACACACCAGAAGGAGTTTATCTTCTTTGTCCAGACCTTCTATTTCTCCATTTACCTTTGCAAGATCTACAAATACAGCGCCATGGATCGACGGCTGAGGATTAACATCGATCACTTTATAGTCTTTTGCTTTACCTTCTGCATATTCTGCCGGAGTCATGCTGACCAGGGTTCCGTTGATCTTGTTAAGCAGGATATATACCACCTGTACAAAAGGATGGATCGCAGTAGAGAAAGGCGGTGCATAAGCAAAATCCGCATTTTCAAAGTCCTCAAGAACTGCTCCCATATTCATTCCCATGACCGCGATATCAACCATTTTATCTACTGCGCCCGGGCCAAATACCTGTACGCCAAGAAGTTTATGGGTATTTTTATCTGCAATCATCTTTGTGATAAAGAAAGAAGCGTCCGGGTAATAATGTGCCTTGTCATCTGTGGGCGCTACTACTGTAACCACATCATATCCTGCCTCACGAGCCTGTTCTTCTGTGAGTCCGGTACGTCCGATATTCAGATTCGGCAGTTTTACTACACCCGTTCCCAGTACGCCCGGATAAGATTTTTCCTTACCTGCCAGTACCTGTGCCAGAGTCCTTCCTTCCATATTTGCAGAAGATCCCATAGGAGACCACTGAGGCTTTCCGGTAAGACGGTTGGTTACCATTGCACAGTCTCCTGCAGCATAAACATCTTCAAGATTTGTTTTCATTGTATGATCTACAAGAATCGTTCCCTTAAACATTTCCAGATTGGTATCTTTCAGGAAATCTGTATTTGGACGGATACCTGCAGCCATGATCAAAAGCTCACATCCAAGAACTCCTGCAGAAGTTTTTACTCCTGTCACTGCTTCATTTCCAAGAACAGCCTCTGCCTTTGTCCCTGTGATCACACGGATTCCTTCTCTAAGCAGATGTTTTTTGGCATACACAGCCATTTCCGGATCAATAATATTCGGAAGGATCTGGGAAGCAAAATCAATAACAGTAACCTGCACACCTTTCGCTTTTAAGTTTTCTGCAGCTTCCAGTCCAATAAAGCCTGCGCCGATGACAACTGCTTTTTTTACGCCCTTTTCTTCTACATAAGAACGGATGGCAATGGCATCATCTGGTGTACGCATTTTAAATACGCCCTGTTTGTCTGTTCCTTCAATGGGAAGAACTACCGGAGATGCTCCTACAGAAAGAACCAGCTTATCATAGGAACAGACTTCTTCCGCACCTGTATCTACATCTCTGACTGTCACCTGTTTTTTATCCGGGTCGAGAGCAATTGCTTCTTTGCCAATACGAACCTCTACTCCTGTAAGACCTGCATATTTCTGAGGAGTATTCACGATCAATTCATCACGGCTTTCAATGAAGCCACCTACGTAATAGGGCAGTCCGCACCCTGCATAGGAAATGTCTTTATCTTTTGTGATCACGATCACTTCTGCACTTCTGTCTTCTCTTTTTAATTTTGCTGCTGTTTTGGTACCTGCAGCAACACCGCCAATAATCAATACTTTCATTCTTATTCTCCTTATGCTTGCTGGATTTCCTGCTGTCTGTGACAGCAGTATTTTTCGTTTACACATTCCGGGCGCATTTCTTCACATACCACCACATCACCTCCGCTGATGGTTATGCCCCGTCCGTTTACAAGTGCATCTGCCAGTTTCCGCCGTGCGCCATTATAGATCCGAGTCACTGTAGGCCGGGAGATGTCCATCTTTCTGGCACACTGCTCCTGAGTCAGACATACAAAATCCAGGAGACGTACTGTTTCGTATTCATCGTATGTCAGATTCACACAGTTATCTCTGGAGCCTCCCTCCGGGATAAATTCTGCGATCTTTGGTTTCGAACAGATGCATCTGCATTTTTGCGGTCTTGCCATGACTCCTCCTCTCTATGGCTGCATTTTTTTGACACCCTTACAATACTGCTTTTTTGAACATAAGTCAATATCTTTTTGAGCATATGTTTATAATACTTTCTTATGAAACCTATAAGTAAATCCATAATATCCTATTTAAAGGAAAACAAGCCCTCATATTCAACATAAAAAGCCCCCTGATATACAGGTTTCCTTTCCAAAAGGATACGGTTTCCTGTAATATCAGGGGGCTTTTTATGCTGTTGAATTTAACAGCGGTCTATTGCTTCGTTTGGACACAGTTTTATATATCTCAGTATTGTCAAAGGGCGACCCTCTTCATCCTTTAGAGGGCAAAAGTTTATATCCTCCGCTTCACCCCAACGAAAGTGGTTTTTGTGCCTCAATTTAAAACCAATAAATAAAGACCGAATTTCAATATTTAATATTTACCACATTTGTGCTATTTTCTATTATAACTGCTTTGTTTGTAGTTACATGAAGGTCATTCACACCTAATATATTGACAATGAAAGACGCGTTTCATTGGTATTTTTCCCTTACAAAACCCCTAGAAAACAAGGGAATTTGTAAAGAGAAATCTTCATTTTCACTTTAGTTTGCTAAAGTTTTGCTATTTCTTCTAAAATTGCATCGATACCTGCTGCCACCAAAACCATTTTGTCTATAAATCACAAAAAAGACCCTGATTCGCAGAGATGTATACCGAAATATATCATCTCTGCAAAATCAAGGTCTTTATATTTTTTACATTCCAAAACATCTATGGGCTACAAAGATATGTCACCTGCTGCCAATTTGAATCCCTCCAACCTCTGCGTATTTATAAAGCAAATGTGCATTACTACGCAGAAATTCCTCGAAAAAAGTTATTTCTTCATCTGAGTACCCTTCATTTACTGTCCATTTATAATCTGGCAGTTCGCATCTAGCAGAATTAAATCCTTTTTCGACAGGTCTTTCAAAATTTACAATAACCTTTTTTACACCATTTTCCTCAATAATTTGGGAATGTACAATTTCTGTTTCATCTGCCAGTGTCATGTATGGATACATCATAGTCTATTTCTCCTGACAAATGTTGTTATTATTTTTTGCGTACACGAAAGACCCTGATCTGCAAAGACTCCTTCTCAAAAAGGATTAATCTCTGCAAGATCAAGGTCTTTATCTTATGCTGCCGGATTTGGCAGCGGTTTATTACTTCGTTTGGACACCAGATGCGTGAAGTTATCACGTATGATTAACTTACAGCATCACCACAGGGGAAAGGATTTATCTTAACTGAATTGGGTATTGCCGAGGATACGGCATTTTGCCCCAAAACAGGATATATGGCTTTGCCCCGTGACAAGTATATCTTACGCGTTCTTTTCAGCGATAGCTGCCTGAGCTGCTGCCAGACGAGCGATCGGTACACGGAACGGTGAGCAGGATACATAGTTAAGACCAATCTTGTGGCAGAACTCTACGGAAGAAGGATCTCCGCCGTGCTCACCACAGATACCTACATGAAGGTTCGGGTTAACCGGTTTTCCAAGTTTGATGGACATTTCCATAAGCTTGCCAACACCGATCTGATCCAGTTTTGCAAATGGATCGTTCTCGAAGATCTTAGCATCATAGTAAGCGTTAAGGAATTTACCAGCGTCATCACGGGAGAAGCCGTATGTCATCTGAGTTAAGTCGTTGGTACCGAAGCAGAAGAAGTCAGCCTCAGAAGCGATCTGGTCAGCTGTAAGAGCTGCACGTGGGATCTCGATCATTGTACCTACTTCATATTTCAGATCTACGCCTGCTGCTGCGATCTCAGCGTCAGCTGTCTCAACAACAAACTTCTTAACATATTTAAGCTCTTTGATATCGCCTACTAACGGGATCATGATCTCTGGGCAGATATTCCAGTCAGCGTGAGCTTTCTTTACATTGATAGCTGCACGGATAACTGCTGTTGTCTGCATCTTAGCGATCTCTGGGTAAGTAACTGCCAGACGGCATCCACGATGTCCCATCATTGGGTTGAACTCATGAAGAGAATTGATGATAGTCTTGATCTCTTCTACAGTCTTGCCCTGAGCGTCAGCAAGCTTCTTGATGTCATCCTCTTCTGTAGGAACGAACTCATGAAGCGGCGGATCCAGGAAACGGATTGTTACAGGGTTGCCCTCGAGAGCCTCGAACAGACCTTCGAAGTCTTCCTGCTGATATGGAAGAACCTTAGCAAGTGCTGCTTCTCTCTCCTCAGCTGTTGTGGAGCAGATCATCTCACGGAATGCATCGATACGTCCCTCACCGAAGAACATATGCTCTGTACGGCAAA
>USDN01000015.1 GCA_900553515.1 uncultured Blautia sp.
CAATAATTCCTGCCGTAACCGGAACTGCCCAAACTGCCAGGCTGTCTTAAAAGAAGTCTGGGTGGATAAACGCAGGGAAGAAGTCATCGATACACCGTATTTTCATGTAGTCTTCACCCTGCCACATGAGTTAAACCCGCTTATTTATCGTAACCAGAAGCTTCTGTACGGGCTTCTTCACAGATGCTGTGCCGAAACACTTCTTGAACTGTCTTCCGACAAAAAGTATCTCGGTGCAACACCCGGCATCATTCAGGTACTCCATACATGGAACCAGGAGATCGGTTACCATGTGCATATGCACTGTATCATTTCGGGCGGTGGTCTGACCAGGGAGCATAAGATCCGAAGGTCTGCCGGTAAATTTTTCATCCCCGTATATGTTCTCCGCGATAAGTTCAAAGGCAAATATCTTTCCCTGCTCAACACCCTCTACGAGGATAATAAGCTGGATCTTTCCTCATCCTGTGAAAGATTGCAGGATTCATATGAATGGAAGAACTGGAAAGATAAACTTTATGAAAAGGACTGGTGTCCTTACATAAAAGAAACCTTTAACGGCTTTGGAAATGCGGTCGAATACCTTGGAAGATACACCCATAAGATCGCCATTTCCAACAGCCGTATCCTTTCCGTCACGGAAAAGGAGGTCACGTTCTCTGCCAGGGGAAAAAAGCCCGGCGAGCCCAGGCGCCAGATCACTCTGGCTCATACAGAATTCATTCGGAGATACCTGATGCATGTGCTTCCGTCCGGTTTCCAGAAGATCCGTTATTATGGTTTCCTGAACAACCGGATGAAAAGAAAAAACCTGAAACTCATTTTTGCTCTGCAGGGACACCAGCGTTTTAAAAGACGGTTTACAGATATGTCTATGGCTGAGCTTTTAAAGGCTGTGTGGGACTTTGATATTTCTATCTGCCCGGAATGTGGCCATAGTTCTATGAAACAGCTGGGAAGGTGTTATGCACCATCCTGATCATCCCGGCTTCTTATACTGTTTTGAAAAAGCCTGCCAACGGGAGGCTTTAAAAGCATGCCCTGCAATATTTTACACCACAAAAATCTGCGTATTTTCAGCTGATTCCTCATCAGCTTCGACGATTATGGCCATCTTGGAACAATACAATCCCCATATACGCATCGGCTAAACGTCCGCGAATTGGTACAATTATGAAGAATCACATTTAGAGCAGTTCGAACTTTCTATAGAACTGCTCTTTTTGTCTGCTCAAAATATGATACTTCACTAAAGAATTATATCACGATTTCGTTAGGTTGAATATCTGTTTTCGGTATTTCTGATGAATCAGTTCCAGCACCGCTGTCCTTGTTCTGGGCGGAATTTCCATGGCCGGTGGAATTGGAAATGTGGTGGGAACTATTATTGGTGGTGTTCGCAGCAGTGTTATCCGTACATGTATTGCATTACTTCGTGTATCTTCTTATTGGGAGACGATCGTTACAGGCGCAGTAGTTCTGATTGCAGTATTGATTGATGCAGTCAAGGGCAATCCGGTAATTAAAGCAAAGATAAAAAGAATTTTTCAAGGAAGGCATGAAGCCAATAAAAATATACAGGGAATTCATACAGGGGATATTTATTCGGAAGGATAGATATTCCTTGTATTTTTAATGCCTGTTTTCTGCCTTGTCCTGCAAAACCCTGTTGTGTGTTTGGGCAATATGAAGTAGAATATAGGAAATGAGAAGGAGATATAGAGGGCAAAATGTCATTGCCAAAGGTGATATGGAATGCATTTTGCCCAAGTTGCTGTAAATAGAGTGAACAGTAACGAAAGATAAACAGAAAGACAGATACAGGAGAGAAAACATGGAATTTTATCAGCTTAAAATTATAAGAAAGGGAACAAAACCGCCGGTTTGGAGAAGATGTCTTGTTCCTTCCAATATTACTTTTGCTCAGATGGCAGCAGTCCTGGAAGAAATCCTTGAGTATTCATTTACTGACAGATATGAGTTCGAATTTTATCAGGAAAAGGTTCATGTAAGAGAATACAGAAAAGATGAACCTCAGGTGACTTCCTATCAGTATGACTTTTCAAATGCTTCCGATACATTTGTAAATGATCTGCTGGATAAGATGACATGGTTTACCTTCCGGGTGAAGACGGATGAGCAGAAACTGCCGGAATACAGGGCAGAGGTGGAAAAAAAGCTTCCCGCAGTCAGTGAGGATGGAAGGGTTCTTTGTCCTGTAATTATGAAAGAAAAAACAGGTGCAGAGGAAGAGTTCTGGTCGGATACAGAGCAGAAAAATAAACGTCTGGCGGAGCTGTTCACACTGGAGGCAGGAGAGCCGGATTACAGAGTCAGTAAAGAGATTCATGAGGACACCTGTCAGGGAAAAGCCTCTCTGATTTTTAGCGAAAATGCGGAAAGTAAAACAGAAAATAATAAAAAATGTGGCAATTCTCTGTTAAAGGATATGACAGAAACCATAACAAAAGCGCTTTTTAAAGAAATGAAAAATATGCCTGGAAGCAGAAAGCCAAGGGTTGCAGAGTATCTGCAGGCATACGACGAAGAGGATCTGGTTTTTCTTGCCGGAGAAATAGGGATTTCCGGTGCAGAAGAACTGAAAAATCCGGAGCTTGCAATCAGGTTTGCAGAGGAAGTTTTAAAACCGGAGGTTATGGAAAAAGAGCTTCTGAGGTTGAACGAATGGGAATTCCGGGCTTTTGAAGAAGCAACAAAAAAAGGCCTTTTTTATGTGGAAGAGAATGAATGGACAGATCTGGAATGGGCCAGTGATATAGGATATCTGGCAGTCTATGATGATGGATATGCGGAGGTTCCGGCAGAAGTTTCTGCTGTCTTTAAGAAGATCTGTACACCGGAATTTTGTGCGCTTCAGAAAAAAAGAAGCTGGCTGGCTGCATGTCTGGTCATGGTGGAATATCTTTACGGCACAGCGCCGGCAAGAGTGGTATACAGAATGTACCGCAGGAGAAAAGAGTGCAGAGTAAGCTTCGAAGAATTTACAGAATTGTTCCAGTCTGTTCCGAAAGAGGAAAATATCTGCGTGCTTGACGGGGACAGGATAAGTCTGAGGGGATTACTGGAAGAAAAAGAAATTTACCATATGCTTCTGGATCGTCAGGGAGACAGAGAGTTTTATATTCCTTCAGAGGAGGAGATTGTTGACTGTACATTTAATAGTTATCCTTCTAAGCAGCCGGTTTATAAAAGAATCGGACAGTTCCTTAAACAGGAACTGGGAATGCCGGAAGAGCTGGCGGAAGCCTATCTCTGTGAAATTTACAGAGTTTATTATACGGGCGGACTTATGTCCGAGGCCATGGAGCAGCTGAACAAAAACGGCGTTATTTTTGAGACACAGAAGCAGGCAAGGGCCATGGCAGAGCTTTTGATGGAGGCATATAATACAACCAGAAAAGTGGAACTGTGCGGACATACCCCCGATGAGGAAGGGATGGGAAACAGAAGAAACGAGACGATATTTCCGGGGATGCTCCAGAATGATATGTCGGTAAGCAGCAATAAAAAGATTTATCCTAATGATCCATGTCCCTGTGGAAGCGGAAAAAAATATAAAAAATGCTGTGGGAGAAACGGAAAGTGATGAAGCAAAAAATACGCAGGAGATTCTGCTTTAAGGGACATGTTCAGGGAGTAGGATTTCGATATAAGATGTATTATCTGGCACAGAAATATAATGCTACCGGATGGGTGCAAAATGAATTTGACGGTTCTGTTACTTCGGAAGTCCAGGGAGATGAAATTTCGGTAGATATGATCCTTCAGGCACTTTTTAACGACAGGTATATCCGAATTGACGATATGGAGACAAAGGCTCTTACGCTGGAAGAAAACGAACGGGGATTCGCTATGAGAAATTAAAAAGGGGGGATTGCTGTGATTTTTTATTTTTCCGGAACAGGAAACAGCGCATATGCTGCAAAGCAGATAAAAGAGAAAACAGGAGACCAGATCTGCTCAATAAATGAAAGCATAAAAGCACATAGATTTTATTCAGGAAAGGAACTGGAAACAGCTGTTTTTGTGGTGCCTACTTATGCATGGAGGATCCCAAGACTGGTGGAACAGTGGATACGGAAATCGGATTTTCCTTCCGGATTGAAAGCATATTTTGTAATGACCTGTGGTGACGGGATTGGAAATGCACCGAAATATGTAAGGAAGCTGTGCAGGGAAAAGGATTTTGTTTATATGGGATGCGCTCAGATTATCATGCCGGAAAATTATCTTGCCATGTTCCCGGTTCCGTCTGAGGAAGAAGCCTGCAGGATCATTCAGGATTCTCAGGAGAAGCTTCAGGATACGGCAAAAAAGATCGCTGAAGGGAAAGAATTGAAACCGGAAAAAGAAAATATGGCAGGCGCTGTGTGCAGCGGCCCGATCAATAAGATCTTTTATCCACTTTTTGTTCATGCAGGGAAATTTAATGTGGATAACACCTGTATCAGCTGCGGAAAATGTGCAAAAGTCTGTCCGCTGGACAATATCAGCATGGTAAAGGGCAAACCGGAATGGGGAAAGAAATGCACCCACTGTATGGCATGTATCACTCAGTGTCCTGCAAAAGCAATAGAATATGGGAAAAAATCTCTTGGAAAGCCAAGATACCGCTGTCCTTATGAGAACCAGAATACCGAATACAACAAGAACTTATGATGCGCTGCATCAGGAAATTTTATAACAGGAGAGATAATTAATATGGAAGAATTATATAAGGCAATTGAAGATAAGATCAAAAGCTCCGGCTATCCAAGACCGATTTCCGGAGAGGCGGTTTATGAGGATATCTGCGATCAGATCGACGGAAAAGAGAACGGTTCTTATGTACTTTTGTCCAAGTTTGAGGATGATGTTATCTTTGAATATCATATTACAGTTATGGATGATGAGTTTAATCTGGGAGTGCTGACCATGCGGCTTCCGGAGGGTGTTTTTGAAGTGAATTTTGATGAATAAGAAATAGATTAAGCAAAGGAGCCGAAAGGCTTCTTTGTTTTTTACAAACATTTAACACAGCGGTGTGAGATTCTTTTATTTGGTTTCTGCTAGAATGGAAAAAGTGAAAATTCATCTGAAAAAGGAATTTTCTGTAGAATTTCTACAAGGAGAACGGCTATGAAAAACGAGATCAGGCTTTTGATCGAAAGAAAATATGGGGATTTGAGAACTTCAGAAAAACAGGCTGCAGATTATGTTCTGGCACATCTGGACAGGATCAGGGAAATGCCTTTGGAAAAGCTTGCACAAAAAAGCGGTGTCAGCCAGCCGACGATTGTCCGGATGACAAAGGCTCTGGGATTTCAGGGTTATAAAGAATTCCGTTATGCGGCTGTAGAGCAGCTGGCCCGGGATCAGCAGGAAGAATGGATTACTCATCCCATGTACGGATATCCTCTGAATCGAAAAGATAAGCTGGAGGATATTCCAGGAAAGGCAGCGGTAACCGCAGGAAAAATGATAGAAGAGACTCTGAAAAATTTTCCGGCAAGTGTATTTAAAAAAGTAGTTGATGCTCTTGGAAAAGCCAGAATTATAGATATTTACAGTGTGGAAAACTCCAATGCAGCGGCTTCAGATCTGTTGACAAAGCTTCTTTACCTGGGGCTTTGCTGCAGGCATTTTGACGATCAGTACCATCAGAGAATCAGTGCCGGAAATCTGACAGATCAGGATGTGGCAGTAGGGATTTCTTATTCCGGATGGTCCAGAGATACGGTAGATGTAATGAAGGAGGCTAAAAAAAGCGGGGCAGCAACGATTGTGATTACAAATTTCAGAGATTCACTGATTGCAAAATATGCGGACATTCTGATCTGTACCAGTCAGCAGCAGTATTTTTATGGAGACGCGATTTTTTCCAGAACAGCTCAGATGATGATCATTGATATGATCTATATGGGGCTGATTGTTTCAGACTATGACAGATTTTCGGCAGCTCTTGACAGAAGCGGAAGAGCTGTCCGCGATAAGGCATATCTGCCGGTGTAAGTTTACTACTTTAATGGACTGTAAAGGCTTTGTTAAGTTTACCTGTGCTTAACAAAGTCTTTATTTTTCTTTGATGGAAAGCATTTTTTGCGGTTGCTATAATGGCGGTGTTTCGAGGAAAGTCCATAAGACTGGGTACACAATCGATCATTACGATCACAGGTAAAAAAGGAGAAAAATATGTTAAAGCTTGAAAATCTGAAGAAGGTATATGATGGAGTTACAATTCTTGAAAATATTAATCTGGATATTGAAGATGGAGAGATTATTTCTATATTAGGACCTTCCGGATGTGGAAAAACAACCTTGCTGAACCTGATTCTTGGAATTGCGGAAACAGATGGAGGAAAAATATTTTTTAACGGACAGGATATTACAAAGGTTCCTATGGAAAAGAGAGGATTTAATATTGTATTTCAGGATTATGCATTATTTCCAAATCTGAATGTATACGAAAATATCACCTATGGGCTGAGAAATAATCCGGATATTTCATCTCCCCAGGAAGTACAGGATCTGATCAGGCTTCTGGAGCTGGAGGAACACTTAAATAAAAGGATCGATCAGCTTTCCGGAGGACAGAAGCAGAGAGCAGCTCTTGCAAGAACCATGGTTATGAAACCGAAGATTCTTCTTCTTGACGAGCCTCTCAGTGCGCTGGACGGGGTGATAAAGGAATCCATTAAGGATCGGATCAAAACAATTGCAAAGGAATTTAATCTTACTACAATTATTGTAACACATGATCCGGAGGAGGCGCTCACTCTTTCTGACAGAGTACTGATTCTGGAAAAAGGAGGAATTGCCCAGTATGGAAAACCTTCTGACATCATTACACATCCGGAAAATCCTTTTGTAAAAAAATTTATTCTTAATCAGCTTGAAATTAAGAGAAACAATATCTATATGCTGTTTGCAAACACCATGCTGCCAAAAGAAATCTCTGCCTGAGGACATATAAGATGAACAGAAAAAATAAAGAAACAAAGCTGATCTTTACGGCAGTGGGACTGTTGTTTACTGTTTTTCTGATGATTCC
Organism: uncultured Blautia sp.; assembly: GCA_900553515.1. GTDB lineage: Bacteria > Bacillota > Clostridia > Lachnospirales > Lachnospiraceae > Blautia_A. The sequence continues at coordinate 7,052 of USDN01000015.1, forward strand.
GGTCATTCGTCTTCTGGCAAAATCATTTCTGGGAGAAAACGGCTTTACTTTTGCTTTTTACAGAGAAGTTTTTGGAACAAAAGGGTTTGTCCAGGCTCTTGGAAACAGCTTTCTGATTGCAGGGACAAGCGCGCTGGTTACTACGGTTCTTGCCTTTTTCATGGCATATACGGTGAATTATACTAATGTAGACCGCAGAATAAAAAAAATAATCGGGGCAGTGGCAGTGCTTCCAATGTTCCTTCCTACGATTACTTATGGATTTGCCATTATTTATTCTTTTGGAAAGGAAGGCCTTCTGACAAAGCTTCTGGGTCGTCAGCTGTTTTCTATTTATGGATTTAACGGCCTTCTTCTGGGATATGTGATTTATACTCTTCCGGTATGTTATGTGCTGGTTTCGAATGCAATGGCATATATAGATAAAAAATTTATGACAGTGTCCAGGCTTATGGGAGACAAAGCGTTTACCACATTTCAAATGACAGTGGTAAGACCGCTTCTTGGCACATTGGCCGCATCATTCGTGCAGGCATTTTTTCTGAGTTTTACCGATTTCGGTATCCCTGCAGCAGTGGGAGGTCAGTTTGAGGTTCTTGCAAGTGTTCTTTACCGCCAGATGCTGGGGAGTGTTCCGAATTTTAATAATGGTGCAGTGGTAGCCATGGTTATGCTGATTCCTTCTGTTGTAAGTATTATACTGCTGAAATATCTGGAGAAATATAATGTACGATATAACAGGATAGCTCAGGAAGATCTGAAAAAAAGTCCTGTGAGGGATATTGTTTTTGGATGTTTTTCAGTTTTAATCTGTATTGGTGTGGTATCTGTATTTGCCGTGATCTTTGTGGTTCCTTTTGTGGAGGAATGGCCTTACAGAATCCATTTCACAATGGAAAATATATGGAAGGTGATCAGAGATACAGAGCTTTCCGATGTATATATGAACTCCATTTATGTTGCTTTTTATACGGCGGTTTTTGGTACGCTGATTGTTTACGGAAGTGCCCTGGTTACTGCAAGGAGTCAGGTAAATAAGTGGTTTAAGCAGGTGATCGACGGGATAGCGATGGTTACCAACACTATTCCGGGAATGGTGCTTGGACTTGCCTTTTTGTTCTGCTTCTCGGGAAGCAGTCTGCAGAATACCTTTTTGATCCTGGTGATCTGTAATACGATCCATTTCTTTTCCACGCCGTATCTGATGATGAAGGAATCGCTTGCCAAGCTGAATGCTTCCTGGGAAACGACAGCAATGCTTATGGGAGACAGCTGGATCAAAACAATTTTAAGGGTTGTGACGCCAAATGCTATTTCTACTATCATAAGGGTATTCAGCTATTATTTTATCAATGCAATGGTGACCATAAGCGCTGTGATCTTCCTTGCGGGAGCGCGTACCATGGTCATTACAACAAAGATCAAGCAGCTTCAGTATTACAATAAATATAATGAAATATTTGTGCTTTCTCTTCTGCTTCTTTTTACGAATATGGCAGCGAAATTCTTCTTGAACTGTCTGGCGGACAAAAAAAACAAATCAGGAGAAAATGCCAGAAAAGAAGTGCATAGGGTGCAGATGGCATCAGCAAAAATGCGGACTGCAAGGAGAGTGGTCGCTGTTCTTGCAGCAGCTGTTTTGGTGATTTCTGCGGTATCTCTGGGAAGCGGAGGACGAAACAGCCAGCTGGTGGTGATTTATTCCAATGCAGATGATGAAGCGGTAGAAGCGATCAGGCAGACTCTGGATGAGAACGGATATCAGGGAAAGTATATTCTGCAGACCTTTGGTACCTCAGAGTTGGGAGGAAAGCTTATGGCAGAAGGGAAAAACCTGGAAGCAGATCTGATCACGATGAGTACGTTCTATATTGACAGCGCCCAGGAGCAGAATCAGATGTTTCAGGAAATTACCTTTCCGGTAAATACGACAGAGGAGTTTCCTTCTTATTGTGCACCTGTTACAGCACAGGAGGGCGCTCTTATCATTAATACAAAAGTAATGGAGTCATCAGGACTTCCTGTGCCGGAAGCTATAAAAGATCTGGCAGATTCTGTTTATAAGGACATGATCTCTGTTACGGATGTCTCTTCTTCGTCTACTGCCTGGCTGCTTTTGCAGGCACTCATTGACGCATACGGTGAAAACGAGGCAAAGGAGATTCTCACAGCAATTTATGAGAATGCAGGGCCTCATGTGGAAGATTCCGGCTCCGGACCATTGAAGAAAGTCCGGGCGGGAGAGGCCGCCATCGGTTTTGGCCTGAGACACCAGGCAGCAGCAGATAAGAAGGCGGGACTTCCCATAGATTATATTGACCCTGCAGAAGGGAATTTTTCCCTTACAGAGTCTCTGGCTGTTCTTGCAAAGGATACAAAAAGAGAACAGACAGCTATGGAAATGGCGCAGTGTATTATAGAAAATGGAAGAAAGAAGCTTCAGGAAATCTATCCCAATGCGCTTTATAAAGGGGAAACTACAGATCCTGAAAACGCTTCTGCAAATCCAAAAACTTATAAGGAAATGCTGACAGTGGAGCTTCTGGAAAAGCACCAGAAGCTGTCAGAAGCGTGTAAATAATTTTAAAAACATAGATCAGGCATAAAGGAGAAACCAAAATGAAAAATTACAAATTACTTACCCCGGGACCTCTTACTACAACAGACACAGTAAAAAAAGAAATGATGTTTGACCATTGTACCTGGGACGATGATTACAAAAAAATCACCCAGGAAATTCGAAAGGAGCTTCTGGATCTTGCGCACGTATCTGAAGAAGAATATACAGCTGTTCTGATGCAGGGAAGCGGAACCTTTGGCGTAGAATCTGTGATTACCAGTGTGATTGGAAAGAAAGAAAAGCTTCTGATCATAGCAAATGGAGCCTATGGTGAAAGAATGGCAGATATCGCAGAACATGCAGGTGTGGAATATCTTCTCTGCAGTGTGGATTATAATAAAATTCCGGATCCATCTGAAATTTGTGGAATATTGAAAAAAGATCCTTCCATTACCCATGTCTCCATGGTACATAGTGAAACGACTTCCGGCATTCTTAACGATATTGAGGCAGTGGGAAACGTAGTAAAAAACATGGGAAAAGTCTTTATTGTAGATGCTATGAGCAGCTTTGCAGGTGTAGATATTCCAGTGAAAGACTGGGGGATCGATTTCCTTGTCAGCAGTGCAAACAAGTGTATTCAGGGAGTTCCGGGCTTTTCTTTTGTAATTGCAAATCGTCAGCTTCTTGAAGAAAGTAAAGGTAAAGCGAGAAGCCTGTCTCTTGATCTTTACGATCAGTGGAAAACAATGGAGATAGATGGAAAATGGCGTTTTACTTCTCCTACTCATGTGGTACTTGCTTTTGCTCAGGCGTTGAAGGAGCTGAAAGAAGAGGGAGGGATACCGGCGCGAAACAGACGTTACAGAGAAAATAATCAGCTTCTGATTCAGGGAATGGAACAGCTGGGAATCCATCCTTATATTGACGGAGAACATCAGGGACCGATCATAACAACTTTTTATTATCCGGAAAATTATGAGTTTAAATTTTCTGATATGTATCAGTACATTAAGGAAAGAGGATATGCAATCTATCCGGGGAAGGTAACAGAGGCAGAGACCTTCCGTATTGGAAATATTGGTGAAATTTATAAAGAAGATATCGAAAAGGTAGTAAATCTGGTTAAGGAATTCCTGGAAAGTACCAGAGGATAGGGGGAAAACGACAATGAGAAAATTTGACTGTGTGATTTTTGACTGGGCAGGGACAACGGTAGATTATGGATGTTTTGCGCCGGTTCAGGCATTTGCTGAGGTATTCCGTCATTATGGGATAGAGCCGACAATGGAAGAGGTAAGAGAGCCTATGGGAATGTTAAAGATCGATCATATCCGTACGATGCTGAACATGCCCAGAATCCGTAAATGTTGGGAAGAAAAGTATGGAAAGGCACCGGAAGAACCGGATGTCAGGGGGCTTTTTGGTATCTTTGAAGAAAAGCTTATGAGTATTCTTCATATGTTTGCAGACCCGAAGCCCGGAGTGCCCGAAGTGATTCAAAATCTTCGAGCAAAGGGATATGCCATTGGTTCTACAACCGGATACACAGATAAAATGATGGAAATTGTTGCCCCTGCCGCAAAAGAAAAAGGATATGAGCCAGACTGCTGGTTCAGTCCGGATTCCACTGGACAAAAAGGCCGTCCTTACCCCTATATGATTTACAGAAATATGGAAAAACTGGGAATTCAGGATGTAAGACGTGTGGTGAAAGCAGGCGATACCGTTTCAGATATCAGAGAAGGAAAAAATGCGGGCGCATTTTCTGTGGGAGTGATCCTCGGAAGCTCCGAAATGGGGCTTTCCAAAGAGGAATTTGAGAGCCTGTCCTGGCAGGAGCAGCAGGAAAAATGCAGAAGAACAGAACAGAGATTTCTGGCTGCAGGAGCCGATAAGGTGGTTTATGACCTGAGAGAACTGGAAGCCTTTCTGGAGGTATAAAAACATAAAAGGAGCATCCGACAGTTGTGATATTGCCGGATGCTCTTTTTCACATAACTTATGCCAGTGGGATTTTGTCCGCTTTGCGGAAGAAGAAAATACCGATGAGGAACATAATGGAAAGCGCTCCTACACCCAGATTTACGCTGCCGGTAATCTGGCTGATCATGGATACTACCATAGTTCCTGCAAAGGAAGCCCCCTTGCCGCAGATATCGTAAATCCCAAAATATTCGCCGGATTTATTTGCCGGGATGATCTTTACAAAATAAGACCGTGAAAGAGACTGGACCGCACCCTGGAACATACCTACAGCAATGGCCAAAAGCCAGAACTGATACTGTTCCTTCAGGATGATCCCGTACATGGCGATCAGGAAATAGGCGCCGATACAGACAGTGATCAGCCGTGAGGAATTGACCTTCCGGGATAATTTTCCGAAGATCAGGGCTGCCGGGAAGGCCACGATCTGGGTTACCAGAAGAGCCAGCAGAAGACCGGTAGAATCCAGTCCCAAAGCAGTTCCATAGGCAGTTGCCATGTCTATGATGGTATAGACGCCGTCAATATAGAAGAAAAATGCAATCAGGAAAAACAGGATTTTTTTATTCTGTTTCAGTTCAGAAAAAATCCCGCCCAGACGTTTAAAGCTTGCGGCAAGATTGTTTGCGGAGCCTGTTGCCTGGTAGTGTGTCTGCTCATAATGTCTGAGCAGCGGAAGACTCATCATGATCCACCAGATCGCTACCAGAAGAAAAGCCAGTCCCATGGCTGCTTTCATGGTAAGTCCGATCTTGTCATAAAAAAGAACAAGGACAAGACTCAGGATAAAGGGGATACAGCTTCCGATATACCCCCAGGCATAGCCCTGGGCGGAAACCTCATCAGCACGGTCTTCAGAGGTTACATCCGGAAGCATGGAGTCGTAAACTACGAGGCTCAGAGAGTAAGCGGATTTTGCGATGACAAAAAGCAGCAGGAACCAGAGCCATGACTGACTGAAGCCAAGAAAGACACAGCCGATTGCGCCTATCAGAAGCGCGGCAAGGAAAATCTTTTTTCTCCGTCCTTTTGTGTCAGAGGCTGTTCCTATGATGGGACCCAGAACAGCAACGATGATTGTGGCCACAGAGACTGCGTAGCCCCAGTAGGCAAGGTAATTTACCTCCGAAATCCCTGCCTGATCTGCAAGATAGTTGAAATAGATAGGCATGATGGTGGAAACCAGAAGAGTAAAGGCAGAATTTCCCACATCATACAGGATCCATTTCTTTTCCATACTGTTTAGCTTAAATTTCATAAGTATCCTCCTTGAAAAGCCGTGTTTTCGGAAGTCATCTGCAGCTTCCGGTCATGCTTTTATTTTATCAGATTTTTTTCAGTATAGCACGTATATTTATTAGAATTATCATGAAAAAATCAAAATATGGTAAAATCTAAAAGACTTTCCTTGCCCTTTTGTTTTTGATATAATAATGAACGTTAAAATACAGTAAAGAGAAAGACAGGGAGGGACTGTGAATGCGGGAAAGAGAATATAATATGGATTATCTGAGGATTTTTGCCTGTTTTATGGTTATATTTCTTCATGTAGCTGCACAGAACTGGTCTTCGGTGGATGTGACAGGGAAACAATGGCATGTTTTCAATCTGTACAACAGTGCGGTAAGAAGCTCTGTCCCTTTGTTTCTGATGCTGAGCGGTAAGCTTCTGCTTTCCCATGGAGATGATTTTTCTATGAAAAAATTCTTCAGCAAAAATATCAAAAAGCTGCTTATAGTTTATCTTGTATGGGCTTTTCTTTATGCAGTGGATACAGTGGGAATTGCGGAAATCCTGAAAGGAAATTACCGTAATCTGATCGCCTGTGTGGTAGGAGCTAAATTTCATCTCTGGTATCTGTCTACGCTGATCAGCATCTATCTTTTGCTTCCATTATTTATGGGCCTTATAAAATATCAAGGGGGACGTTATGTACCTTATGCCTGTATCCTGTTTTTGATCTGGGGTGTGGGAAAAGAATTTTTGATGCTGCTGTTCCCTGAAAATCTTTATCTGAAACGTATTTTTAAGGATTTTACTTATGCATTAGGAAATCTGAGCGGATATTTTCTTCTGGGATATGCACTGGATAAATATAAGGACAGATTTGCGAAAATAAAGACAGGATATCTGGCAGCAGCGCTGGCAGTTATTATCATGATCGCAGCAAAAGCAGGTGAGCTGGCAGCCCTTGCAGCAGGAAAGCCTAAGAGTATATTTTTTGGATATCTGGCGCTTCCGGTGTGCGTGGAAGCAATACTGATCTTTAGTATATTTTTAAGATTTCCGAAGAAACTGAACAACCCAAAGGCAGCCAGGATCATTGCAAAATTATCAAAATATACCTTGTTTGTGTACCTGTTCCATATTTTTGTTATGGAACATCTGAATATCTGGTTCCATATTAATTCACTGATATGTGATCCATGGCTGTCAGTGCCCTTGTATTCAGTATTTTTGTTTGCAGTCTGTATGGCAGGTGCATGGATCGTTGAAAAGATACCCATAATAGGTAAATGGATCATGTAATAGAAATGGAGTAAATAAAATGGAAAATCAGTTTTCGAGAACCGAACTTCTTTTTGGAACAAGAGCCATGGAGAAAATTGCCGGAGCCCGGGTGGCAGTTTTTGGCATCGGCGGAGTAGGAGGATATACTGTGGAAGCTCTGGTGCGGAGCGGCATTGGAGAGATTGACCTGATCGACAGTGATACAGTAAGTCTTACCAACCTGAACCGTCAGATTATAGCGACAAAAAGCTCCATAGGAAAATATAAAGTCGATGTAATGCGGGAGAGGATCATGGATATTAATCCGGATGTGAAAGTCCATGTACACAAATGTTTTTATCTTCCGGAAACGAAAGATCAGTTTGATTTTTCTCAGTATGATTATGTGGTGGATGCCGTGGACACGGTGACGGCAAAGCTGCAGATTGTTGAAGAGGCGGAAGCGGCTGGAGTGCCTGTCATCAGCAGTATGGGAGCCGGAAACAAGCTGGATCCTGCGGCTTTTCAGGTGGCGGATATTTATAAAACATCCGTGTGTCCTCTGGCGAAGGTCATGCGCCGTGAACTGAAAAAAAGAGGGATAAAAAGGCTGAAGGTGGTTTATTCTCAGGAGATTCCGGTGATGCCTGATCCGGAGCTTCTCAGTTCTTACAGTGAGGAAGTGTCTCCTTTGGCTCCTCAGAAACGCTCTGTTCCAGGCTCTGTGGCCTTTGTGCCGTCTGTGGCAGGACTGATTATTGCAGGAGAGGTGCTTAAAGATCTGGCAAAATAGAAAAAGTATCTGAATCTGCAAATTGTATTAAATTTTTTTGGAAAATCTTCAAAATTTTTTACAGAAATCTGCTTGTACAATACCCTGCATCTGTTATAAAATAAATATATATTTCGTAAAATTTGAGGAGGAGAATTGTATATGCGCAAAACAAAAATCATTTGTACTATGGGTCCGTCGACAGATAAAGAAGGAATACTTGAACAGCTTGCTATAGAAGGAATGGACGTTGCCAGATTCAATTTTTCTCATGGGGATCATGAGGAACAGAAAGGCCGTCTGGATCGTCTGAAAGCTATCCGCACAAAGATCAACAGACCCATTGCTGCGCTGCTCGATACAAAAGGACCGGAGATCCGTATCCGGGAGTTTGCCAAAGGAAAAATAACCCTGACAGAAGGTCAGAAGTTTACTCTGACAGCAGATGAGATTCAGGGAGACGAAGAGAGAGTTTCCATTACTTATAAAGAGCTTTATAAGGATGTGAAACCAGGGGACAGTATTCTTATTGACGACGGTCTGATCGGTCTGGAAGTAGAAGAGATCGAAGGCTCCGATATCCACTGTGTGGTCATTAACGGCGGTATCGTTTCCAACAAAAAAGGCATTAACCTTCCGGGCGTCAGCGTAAATATGCCTTTTATCAGCCAGAAGGACAGGGAGGATATCCTGTTTGGTATTCAGGAGGAATTTGATTTTATTGCGGCTTCCTTTACCAGAACTGCAGATGACGTTCTGGAGATCCGTAAGATCCTTGACGAAAATGGCGGCCGTGATCTGAATATTATCGCAAAGATTGAAAACCAGCAGGGTGTAGACAATATCGACAGCATTATCGAGGTTGCCGACGGCATTATGATTGCCCGTGGAGACATGGGAGTGGAGATTCCGCTGGAGGACGTTCCGGTAATCCAGAAAGAGATCATCAACAAGGTTTATAATGCAGGAAAACAGGTAATCACAGCGACTCAGATGCTGGATTCCATGATGAAAAACCCACGTCCTACCCGTGCAGAGACAACGGATGTTGCCAATGCCATCTATCAGGGAACAAGCGCTATCATGCTTTCCGGTGAGACCGCGGCAGGCAAATATCCGGTGGAAGCGCTCCGCACCATGGTGAAGATCGCTCTGCGTACAGAAAGCGATATTGCATATAATAAAGAATTCAGTATTCTTTCCAGAGAACATGAATCTGCTATTAATATGACTACCGCGATTTCTCATGCAACCTGTATGACAGCCATTGATCTGGGCGCGAAGGCGATCATTACAGTAAGCCGTTCCGGAAATACGGCGCGGATGATCTCCAAATACCGTCCGGGCTGCATGATCGTAGGCTGTTCTCCGGAAGAACATACCTGCAGACAGCTGAACATGTCCTGGGGTATCACTCCGGTTCATATTAAAGAGGAGTACAGTATGGAAATCCTTCTGCTTCATGCAACAGAGGCGGCAGAGAGAGCCGGATATGTGGAAAAAGGCGATGTTGTGGTTCTTACCGCAGGCGTTCCTCTTGGACGTTCCGGAAATACAAATCTTATTAAGGCAACAGTCGTAGGAGAATACTAAAAATAATAAAAGCCCTTTCAAGGCAGTGTATTGACTGTCTGAAAGGGCTTTGGCTTTTTTGGGGAACTTGAGATAAATGTTATTCCGTATAGGTATTTCCGTTTTCATCTGTCCAGGTTCCATCTCCATTATCGGTATAGCCTACGCCATTTTCGTCACGATAAAAATAATCCCCGTTTGTGGTCTCTTTTATATTGACGGTGCCGTTGCTGCCCTGGAGTTCATGCTGCCCCAGCTGGGTTCCGAAATAGTAATCTTCGTCCTGCCAGGTATGGTAGGAATTTCCATTGGCATCTGTCCAGGTTCCCTCTCCCTGATAACTGTATTGAGTTCCGTAATCGTCGGAATAGGTTCCGTCTCCGTTATCATAAAGGACTCTGGATTCGTCATCGTCCGCACCTGGTGCTACGATTGATGCTACACCGGAAGCATTACTGAATCCACTGGTGTACGGCACGCCTTCTGGAAGAGTGTCATAATTTGATACAGACCCGTCACTGTCAGAATCACTGTCATAGTCTGTGGCTTCGCTTACCTGTCCACTATTTTCTATAAGGGATTCAGGAGTTATTTCTGTCTCTGCATTTTCTGCTGCGGCATTCTCTGCCGGGTTCTCTTCAATCGGGGGCGCTGTGGTTTTCTGCATGTTTACCAGTTGAGAAAACGGCGCATAATCCGGTGCGTTCTTTTCTTCTGAATCTGTATTCTTTTCCAGAGCAGTTTTTTCTGTATTCACTGGTACTGCGGTTGTCCCGGCAGAAACATTAAATACCAGATTGCCGCCTGCAAGGAGCGCCGTCACAAGAATTCCCGGCAGGATTCCTCTGCGAAGCTTACGCAGGTTCACCATATACAGGATTCTGTCCTTGAACACCATTCCACTGTCATTGAGGCTTGCCGTCGCATAGGGAATCTGATTTTCCATGGCTACTGTCCGAAGAAGCAGTTGTCTGTAAAGCCTGTAATCTTTTTTGTTTACCCGGTTCACAACTGCAGTGTCACATAAATTCTCAATATCTTTATCCGCTTCTTTCAGCATAATAAGAAGGAACGGATTGAACCAGTATATTGATGCGCAGACTCGAAGAAGCATCTTATACCAGAGATCCCGGTGACAATAATGGGTAAGTTCATGATAAAAAACAAGTTTCCTTTCCTCTGCTGAATATCCGGTTGCCGGAAGATACAGCTTTGTATGAAAAAGTCCTGCAAGAAGCGGTGTGGTAAGACCTGCATTTCGCCTTAGTTCCGGCATTTTTCGTACATGCTTCCTCCGACACGCCTCTCTGTACATCTGAATACTCACCGGATCACTGACCTGAATACTCATCCGTTTCAGATTCCTCATGGAAAGATAATATGAAAGCAGTTCGCCTGCCAGTTTAAGCACTGCCACGCTCAGCCAGATTACTGTAACAATTACAGCTGTAATTCTTGTCCATTTACCTGACTCATAGGTGATATATCCTTTTGGTGCTGAGACCCCGGCCTGACTTTTCATATTATTGCTCACAGACGGCACAGATTCTGTCAGCTGCTGACTCTCCCTGGGTCTGACAGCATGATTCTCTGTCTTCGGCTCCAGATGACTGCTTCTCTGCACTTTAAAATTTACCAGTGACAGAGATGATGGCAGCTGTACTGGAATCATAAGACTGATTGTTACAAACAGCCAGGTAAAATATTTCCATCTGGCAGATACTTTACCTTTCGATAAAGCCGCAAACACTTTGACCAGCAAGATTACAACTGCTGCAATAATATTCAGTTTCAGAATATGCAGAACAAAAACTTCCATAATTAGTTATTCCTCCTTGTCCTCCAGTTCCCTGAGAAAATTACTGAGATCCTGGATTTCTTCTGAACTGATCTTTTTTCCATGATATAGTGTTGTTACAAATTTTTTCAGTGAATTTCCATAAAGTTTTTCAAGAAGACTCTGACTTTCATGGGTCTGATAATCCGACTGCGAAACCAGTGGTGTATATAGATTCATTTTTCCCTGCTTCGTTACTTCCACGAAATTTTTACTTTCCAGTCTGGTCAGTAATGACAGGATTGTTGTGGACGCAAGTTTTTTCTTCCTGTTGATAACTTTTTCAATCTCCGGTCTGGTCATGGGAGGAGTGCCATTCCAAAGAACAAGCATAATATCCAGTTCTGATTCGGGTAGTCTCTGATATGTTTTTTTCACCTTTTTTCAGCCCTCCTGTTACATATTCTCTATAAATCCAGTATTCGTTGTACTGGGAATAATTTTCTGATAATTTTATTTTACCATGATTTACGGAAATAACAAGGACTTCTGCATATTTTACAGAAGCCCTTTGTTTCAGCTGCTGACCGCTGTCAGTCTATCTCCGTATAACTGCTACCGTTTTCATCGTACCATGTCCCGTCTCCATTGTTGGTAAATCCGGTGCCGTTTTCATCGGCGAAATAGTAATCGCCATTTGTAGTCTGAGTAACCGTTACAGTATTGCCCTCCACATCCTGAAGATGGTGCTGTTCCAGCGGATATCCCATATGATGTGTATCATCATTCAGAGCTGAATACGTATTTCCATTTTCGTCTGTATAGGTTTCATCCCCGTTATCGGTATATGTCATTCCATCATCACCACGATATTCATAAGAGTTGTCTTCGTAAAGAATATATTTGACTGTAATTGTATTTCCGTTACTGTCAGCTAATACCATAGGCGCAGTAGAAATAATAGCCAGATCATCACTGTTATCTTCGGAATTTGAAGAATTATTTTCTTCTGTATCGGAAGAATTTGAATCTTCTCCGGATTGCTGAACGGAAGTATCAGTTTCTGCCTTATCAGAATCTCCGGCTGCATTTTCCTCTGCCTGTCTGGTAAAAGACGGGTTTCCAGGATAGGAGATATATTCTATAAATTTCCTCACATCACCTATATCAGCTGCGTCTTTTGCATATCCTACTGCCATATACAGGCTGTTTCCTTCTGAATATATTGTCTGGTAGCAGGCCTCATAAGTGTCGTTGCATTTGGCAATTCCTGTTTTGACATCCTCCAGCGAATATTTATAAATATTTACATAATCACTTCCATTGGTATAGCTGGCATAAGTACCTTCCGTATCTGCATTTTCCCAGGCAGAACCAGCTGGAGGCTGCGTATAAAAATCATTATTTCCAGCTGCCATAACAGTTCCTGCTGAAAAAATCCCAAGTGTTGCTGCAGTCATAAGTGTCATAAACTTTGTTGTTCTTTTCTTCATAGTGGATTCTCCCTGAATTTTATTTTCTACATCTGTAGAAGTTAATTTTATTCTACATCTGTAGAAGATAAAAGTCAACCATTATTTCTACATTTGTAGAAATAATGGTTGACTAAACATTGACCAATGCCATGAGAAACGCAGCTAAAATATCCGAAGACACAGCAATACCGCAATTTACTTTGTCTGGCGATTGATATATTTCGCCTTATATTTTGAGTATACGATGGTCTGATTCTTGTATAATCCATAATAGCCGGATACGGCATAGCTGACAACCACGGCAATAAGATAGAAAGATACGCCCTCAAATCCAAACAGCTCAAAGGCAATAAGGATGGAGGTAATGGGGCAGTTAGTCACACCGCAGAACAGGGCGGCCATTCCGGAAGCGGCACAGAGAGACGGGGAAAGTCCCACAAGCTGCCCCATGACACAGCCGAAGGTGGCGCCGATACAGAAGGAGGGAACGATCTCGCCGCCCCGGAAGCCTGCTTTCATGGTAATGGCTGTAAGAAGCAGCTTCCAGAGGAAATCCGAAGGACGTGCCTGTCCTTCTTCTACAGCTAACTGGATCAGTTCATTTCCCGCGCCCATGAAATCCTTTGTCTGAAGAAGAACGGTGATCAGGATCAGAGCGGCAGAGGCGGCAAGGATCCTGAAATAAGGATTTTTCAGAAAACGCTTATAAAAATCTCCTATGCCTTTCAGGGTTACACAGAACAGAATACTGACAAGTCCGCAGCCCACAGCCACAAGAAGCATTTTTAAGCCGGTAAAAGCGGTCAGCTCCGGGATACCATATACATGGAAGCTTTCCGGGTGTATGCCGATGCCGGCGGCAAATTTAGCTGCAATCAGAGAGGAAATCACACATGGAAGCAGGGCGGCATAGTACATGATCCCTACGCTGACGACCTCCAGAGAAAAAACGGCGGCAGCCATGGGAGTTCCGAAAACAGCAGAAAAAGCGGCGCTCATGCCGCACATAATAATCACATGCTGATCCTCTTCGTCCAGATGAAACCAGGAACCAAGCTGATTTCCGATACTGCCCCCAAGCTGAATGGCGGCTCCCTCACGTCCTGCAGAGCCTCCTGTCAGGTGAGTCAGAAGTGTGGAGACAAAAATCATAGGGGCAGAACGGAGACGGATATTATCCTGGGAACGAATGGCAGAAAGAACCTGATTGGTGCCGCCGTCGTCTTTTCCGAATTTCTGGTAAAGGAATACAATGCATAAGCCTGCAATGGGAAGCAGAAGAAAGACCTGGAGGTTTTCCATGCGGAACCCGGTGACTGCTTTCAGTGCATGAGCAAAAATACTGCTTACCGCGCCTACGACCAGCCCGGTGATAACAGCCAGCGTCAGCCACTTAAGAAGATGCGCCGTGTACTTCCATATCTGGTTCCAATAGAAAAGGATCCGTTCCAGTCCTTTTTTATCCTGTATGTTCTGTTGAGTATCCATGATTTCTCCCCCTTATGTGTCAGGATAAAGTCCGGCGGTCGGGAACGATTTTCTGTCCCGGCCGCCGTTTCTGACTTATTCCTGTGTAATTCCGGTTACTTCATATCCTGCGTTTTTGATAACTTCGCGGATCTTATCCTCGTCCACACGCTCCGGCGCTGTAAAGACAGTCGTCTTTTTTTCGTGGGAGGAAACCACATCCTCCGCCTGAAAAGCGGCTTTGACAGCTTCGTTTACATGAGCCTCACAGTGCGGGCACATCATACCTTCTACATTTACAGTGATCTTTACCATAGTCTGATTCTCCTTTTCATTCTTATTTTCATTATAAGGGTTTTCTGTGTCAATGGAAACCATTTGTTTGATTTTTTTGTCTTTTGAGGCATCATGGATCTTAAAAAGATTAAGACGCAGGGCATTTGTTACCACGCAGAAGCTGGAAAGGCTCATTGCCGCAGCCCCGAACATAGGATTCAGCGTCCAGCCGAAAATGGGGATCCACACACCTGCGGCAAGGGGGATACCGATGATGTTGTAGAAAAATGCCCAGAAAAGATTTTCGTGGATATTGCGCAGGGTAGCACGGCTTAAACGGATGGCGGCAGGAACATCGCTGAGCCGGCTTTTCATCAGAACCACATCTGCCGCGTCTATGGCAATGTCTGTTCCGGCGCCGATGGCAATGCCGATATCTGCTCTGGTAAGAGCCGGCGCATCATTGATCCCGTCTCCGACCATGGCAACCTTGCCTTTTTCTTTGAGGGAGCGGATCACACTTTCCTTTCCGTCCGGAAGGACTCCGGCGATCACCTGATCCACGCCTGCCTGCCTGCCGATGGCGTTGGCGGTTTTCTCATTATCGCCGGTAAGCATCACAACCCGGATGCCCATATTCTGGAGCTCCTTTACTGCCCGGGGACTGTCTTCCTTAATCACATCCGCAACAGCAATGATACCTGCCAGCTGATTTTCTCTGGCAAAGAGAAGGGGCGTTTTGCCCTGCTCTGCCAGGTTCTCGGCTTTTTTGCGAAGAGAGGCGGGAACCGTTACCCGGCTGCTGATAAATTTCATATTTCCTCCGATAAGTGTTTCTCCGTTTACTTTCCCGGAAAGCCCATTGCCCGGAAGCGCCTGGAAATCTTCTGCGTCAGTGGCAGTAAGAGACAGGGCTTCTGCTTTTTTCAGAACAGCTCTGGCAAGAGGATGCTCGCTTTTTTTCTCAAGGGAAAGAGCAAGGGTGAGAAGCTCTTTTTCCGTAAATCCTTCAGCTGGAAGGATATCGGTCACTTCCGGCTGACCGCTGGTGATCGTGCCTGTTTTATCAAGGGCAACGATCTGAACTCTGCCTGTTTCTTCCAGAGAAACGGCGGTTTTAAACAGGATCCCATGTTTGGCGCCCATTCCGTTGCCAACCATGATGGCTACCGGGGTGGCAAGCCCAAGGGCGCAGGGACAGCTGATTACCAGAACAGAGATTCCTCTTGCAAGGGCATAGCCGAAGGTCTGTCCGGCAATCAGCCATACAAGGGTGGTAATCACGGCGATGGCGATCACAGCCGGAACAAAGATTCCGGAAACTTTATCGGCGATCTTTGCGATGGGAGCCTTGGTAGCGGCTGCGTCGCTGACCATTTTTATGATCTGGGAAAGGGTGGTATCCTCTCCTACATGAGTGGCTTCACAGCGGATGAAGCCGGACTGATTTACTGTAGCTGCGGAAACCGTATCTCCGGCAGCCTTGTCAACGGGGATGCTTTCTCCTGTAAGAGCGGATTCATTTACCGCGCTGGAGCCTTCCAGAACAATCCCGTCTACCGGGATGTTTTCTCCGGGGCGGACAACGAAGATATCTCCTTTTCTTACCTGCTCAATGGGAACCGTGGTTTCCTGCCCGCTGCGGATTACCACGGCTGTTTTCGGCGCCAGCTTCATGAGACTTTTCAGGGCGTCGGTGGTTTTTCCCTTGGAACGGGCTTCCAGCATTTTTCCTACAGTAATAAGAGTCAGGATCATGGCGGCGGACTCAAAATAAAAGTCCATCATATAATCCATGACAGCGTCCATGTTGCCGTCCACCTGAGCCCTTGTCATGGCAAACAGCACATACACGCTCCATACAAAGGACGCCATGGAGCCAAGGGCTACCAGGGTATCCATGTTGGGGGCTTTGTGCCAGAGGCTCTTAAAACCGCTGATAAAAAACTTCTGGTTGATGACCATGACAATACCTGCCAGAAGCAGCTGGAGAAGCCCCATGGCAATGTGATTATCCTCAAACCAGGCGGGAATCGGCCATCCCCACATCATATGTCCCATGGAAAAGTACATCAGTACCAGCAGAAAGCCAACAGATGCGATCAGACGTTTCTTAAGCACAGGTGTTTCGTGGTCGGCCAGGGCTTCCGCAGCTTCGGAAGGGGATACCTTCTGACCGGCAGAGCCTTTTACAGAAGCGCCGTAGCCTGCTTCCTCCACTGCAGCGATGATATCTGCCTCAGAAGCAGTTCCTTCCACACCCATGGAGTTAGTGAGAAGGCTTACGGAGCAGGAAGTGACTCCCGGCACATGAGAGACTGCTTTTTCTACCCGGGAGCTGCAGGCTGCACAACTCATTCCGGTTACATCATATTGTTCCATTCAGATTCCTCCTTTTCGGATTTTTATTTCATCAGCTTCTGCAGAGTTGTCATCAGTTCGTCAACGGTCTCGTCCTTTCCTTCCCGGATATCCCGGGCTACACAGGTATGGATATGTGCGGAAAGCAGCTCTCTGTTAAAAGCATTTATGGCTGCGTTTACGGCAGCGGACTGGATCAGGATATCGTTGCAGTAGGTATCGTTTTCTACCATTTTTATGATTCCCCGCACCTGTCCTTCAATACGCTTCATCCGGTTGATAAGCTTTTTCTTCTCTTCCGGAGAACGGTGGGTGGATCTGGTGCAGCAGCATGTGGTCTGGTCTGACATATGAGTTGCCTCCTTTTATTGAAATATACCCTATAGGGGTATGTGTTTATGTGAATAATATATACCCCTACAGGGTATTTGTCAAGAGGGAAAGACATATATATAGTATATAAGCCTTATAGTTACTGTGAAGGTCGTGAACAGTAATGCCTTATAACACAGCTGAATAGCTTTATACAGAGTAGATATGGAAAAACAGAACATAAGTTTGCTATCATAATTCATGTAAAACAGAACCGGAACTGAGTTACAGGCAATAAAAAATATAGTTTTGACAAAGGAGAACAAACTTATGAAGCAGAGAAGAAACAAAAATCGAAGAGAAATTGCAGATATGCGTACGGCAAACCGCAAAGTATTTGAGAATCAGGATCATTCCAGAACAGTGGAGATTTATCTGGAGCCGATTCACTACCAGGATCTGGACGGAGCCTGGAAAGACATGGACGATTCTCTGGAGGAGGACACAGATTTCCGTAACCGTAAGGGTGCGCTGGATATCTCCCTGCACCGTATGGCAAAGGAATCCCGCACAGTTTCCATGAAGAAGGAAAAGACCTCTCTTTCCTGGGGAATGGAGGGATGCCATGGGGCAAAAGCCCGGAAACAGCAGAAAAACCTGGTGATCTATCCGGAAATTTTTGAAGGGGCGGATCTTCGCTGCCGGATACATGGAGAAGGGGTAAAGGAAGACCTGATCCTTCATGATCCGAAAGCCGTCAGAGAAAGCTATCGTTATATTTACAGGATGAAAGGGCTGCAGCCGGTACTGAAAGACAATAGGGTATCTTTCCTGGACGATGAGGGAAATGAAGCCTTCTGCGTCCATGCACCCTGCATGAAGGATGCCGGAGGTGAAAAGTCAGAAGCCATCCGTCTTTCCCTGGAAGTACTTCGCACCGGTGATAAGGAGCAGGCAAAAGAATGTAGGATCACTTTTGTTCCGGATATGGCATGGCTGGGAAGTACGGCTCGTCTGTTCCCGGTTATCATCGACCCTGTTACCACCACTTCCAGGAAAAGAACAGATATTGCAGATGCTCATGTAGACTCCCTGTACGAGGAGGATAATTTCCAGCAGAGTATTATTCTGAAGACTATGGGAGGAGATAATGTACAGAGGAGCTTTGTGCGCTTTGATCTTCCGGAGATTAAAACGGGGGATATGGTGATCAATGCACGATTAGTACTGGTTTCTCTGGCACAGGATGGAAAAGAGCGTACCGTTGCCGTACACAAGGTTCTTCAGGGCTGGCATGACTATTCCATTAACTGGTATAACAAGCCTCTTTATTCGGACATAGTGGAGGATCTGTGTACTTATAAAGGAGATGCACAGAAATACATTACGCTGGATATCACTAGGATGGTAAAAAACTGGTATCAGAATGGCGGGAACTGCGGGCTGATGTTCAAAAGCAACAAGGAACTGTCCGGATATACAGAATTCCTTTCTGCAGACTGTGATGACGGATATCAGGATATGCGTCCAAGGATCGAGATTTCCTATGTGAATTATTCCGGACTGGAGGATTACTGGAGCTACCACAGCCAGAGCGTGGGCAGAGCCGGAAATATCCATGTCAATGATTACAACGGAAATCTGATCCTGATCCATGATACTATGGCAACCGGAGGAAGTCTGATGCCTGTGAGCCTTTCTCATGTGTATAATTCCAATAACCGTACTGTGAATCTGGGATACGGCTATGGATTTGCACTCAGCTATCACCAGACTCTGAAAAAGCTGAAAATCGCAGGGACAGATTATTACCAGCATGTGGATGGAGACGGCACAGTTCACTATTTTTATTATGATACAGAAAAAAAGAAATGGCTGGACGAATCCGGATCCGAAGCCTATGTGACGATCCATGCAGATGCGGCAGAACAGCTTGTGATCCATGATAAGGAGAATAACCAGCTTCTGTTCCGCAACGGTTATCTGGTAAAAGTAAAAGACAAAAACGGAAATGTCCTGACAGTATCCTGGTCGAACAACAGGATTATCGGAATCACAGACGGGGCAGGCAGGAAGACGGTACTGTCCTATCTGAAGGACAGCAATGGAAAACTGACGTATCTTCAGTCTGTCACAGCTCCCTCCGGCAAAAAGAAACAGTTCAGCTACAGCGGCGGAAATCTGGTGGGCATCACAGATATAGACGGAAAAAGAGTATCCTATATCTATGACAGCAGACATATGCTTACAGATGCGGCAGACATTGACGGTTACCATGTAAAATATGAATATTATGGAACATCTCCCTATCGTGTGAAAAAGATCACAGAGTATGCAGGGACAACAGAGGGAAACAGCCTGACCCTGACTTATGGTTATAACAGTACAAAATTTACAGACAACAAAAACCGCGTCGAAATCTGCCGGTTTAATAACAGCGGCAACCTTCTTCATATCCATGACGGCTTCGGCCATGCTGCCAGTGCAAAATACAACCGCAGCGGAAACCATGTGAACTGCCTGGAAAATGCTACAAAGCTCCAGACCAGCGTGGTACAGCTTTTGAAGGATCCGATCATCCAGGCGGCAAAGACCGGATGGAACAAATACATTGGAACAGACGGGGCAGGCTCTATTACCATCAACACAGATAAAGCCAACTGTAAGGTGGGAGACCGTTCTCTGAAGCTGGACAGCACCACACTGGACGGATATATCTGCTGGCTCCAGGATGTTACTCTGAAAAAAGGAAGCACCTATACCTTTTCCATGTATGTAAAGACTGCGCTGAAACAGACCGCGTCAGACGGCGGCGCCATGCTGAGGATCCGCTACATCGACGGTACAGGAGCATGGATCTTTGCAGACAGTGAGAAGCTGACTGGAACTACAGACGGCTTTGTAAGGCTTTTCCGAACCTTTACTCTGCCGGAGGACGCAAAGGATACCTCAGTCCGTGTATACTTTTACCTGAATCACGCCACAGGCACGGCATACGCCGATATGGCACAGCTGGAAACCGGAAGTACAGCCAGCCGCTGTAACCTTGTGGATAATGGAGATTTCCATTTGGGAAGCACTTATGGATTCAAAAAAACAGGATATTTTGAAGACGGACTGACTTCTGTAGGAACCTCCAATCTTCTTCCGATAAACCGTGCCATTACTGTTACAGCTGCCGGAACTCCTTATATTTATGACACGCCTTCCCTGAATGGAAAGAAGATAGCCAGCGCTGTGAAGGGAACCCATCTTTTTGCCTCTGTTTCCATGAAAAATGAGGGGCGTGAGTGGTATCGCGTGGAAAATGCAGCCGGGCAGAAGGGATATTTTCCGGGAACCCAGGCCCGTCCATACCTTTCCGGCAATAACGGGGACGATTGCGGAGCGGTAGGAATCTCAGGAGCAATTTTACGTGCAGAGGCATCTGATACGGGCGCTGTTGTGGAGGAAGTGATCCCGAAAGGAACCGGCGTGGTGATCCGTTCAACAGTAAAAGATGCATCCGGCCAATCCTGGTATTATGTAGGAATGCAGATAGACAAGAAACGTTATTATGGATATATCAGACAGAGCTCCGTGATCCGTCTGTGCAGAAATTATCCTTTATGTACGATGAAACAGGCAGACAAGGTATTTTACAGTCCGTCTCTGTCCGGAACAGCAGCCTCTTCACTGAAAGAGGGACAGAAGATCCGTATCAGGGGTGTGCTGCAGAATGGAAATCAGAAATGGTATGCAGTGCTTCAGGGGAAGGAATTTGGTTTCCTGCACAGCCGTTACTGCCAGCTGAATATGGAGCCTGTGCTGGATAAGCTGATCTCACTTTCCGTTACATCAGGCGTTGGAGGCCTTGACAGTCATATCTTCCGTTTTTATGGGGATCCGCAGGCAAACAAACGCCTGACAAAGGTGCTGGATCTGACCGGAAAGAAAGGCGATACCTATATGGTAAATGCCTGGGGCAGGGGAACCTCCCTTCCGGAGACCGACAATGACAAGAACCGTCGCTTCGGTGTGGAAGTAGTGTTTGTGGGAGCTGATGGAAAGAACGACGTTCATTACACCAACTTCAGCCCGGACATCATGGACTGGCAGTTCCTTGGCGACGTCTATGTGGCAAAGCAGGATTATACCAGTATAAAAATCTCCTATACTTACTGTAAAAATGCTAACATGGCATTCTTTGACGGTCTTTCCCTGTACAGGGAGGAATTTGGACAGAGCTATACCTATGATGACAAAAATAATGTGATCTCTGCAGTGGACGCCCAGAGGAATGCATCCCGGTTTGAATACAATGAAGGCAGCGATCTGACCGGCATTACAGACCCCCAGGGAAATAAGTTCAAGTACGAGTATGACAAAAAGCACAATGTGATCAAAGGAACCTCTGCTATGGGAGTGGTAAGCTGTCTGCGGTATGACGAAAAAGGAAATATCACCAAAAGCGGCACCGTACAGCCGGATGCCCAGGACAACGGGATCTGGGTCACAAGATCCTTTACCACAGACAAAAACCATGTGGCGGCAGTGGCTGATGCGGAAGGAAATGTAACCAGATACAGCTGGGATCTGGCATCAGACAGGCTCCTTTCCCTGACTGACGGAAGGTGGGGAAAACTGACTTATGGTTATGACAGTGCAGACAGGATGGTGTCTGTGGAGCAGCAGGTGACTGTGGACGGTGTGAAACAGACGGTAAAAAATACTTACGGATATACCGGGGATGACCTGACTTCCATCGACCACAACGGTTTCCGCTACGGATTTTCCTATGACGGATTTGGCAGTACCACTGCAGCTTCCATTGCAGGGAAACAGGTAGTCGGTTATACCTATGAACCGGGGAACGGAAACCTTGTAAAGACCACCTATGCCAACGGCCATGAGATCCGTTATACCTACGATGATCAGGACCGCATGACAGCAAGCTTTTTTAAAGCCTCCGCAGGTGCGGCAGAGCAGAAGCTGAATACCTATGTTTATAACAAGGAGGGGAACCTCTGCCAGGTGACAAACCATATGTCCGGTAAGACTTACTATCTGGACTATGATCTTCTTGACAGACTGATGCGTGTCAGGGATGAAAAAGGCTCTTACTATGAGTATACCTATGATTCCAACAATCATATGAGAAAGCTGTTCCAGCAGGGAAGCCAGGGCGGCGCGGCTCATGTGACAACAACCTATTCCTACGATAAGGACGGCAGGGAGAAAGAGACCAGGGTATCCGGGAAATTCAGCCGTGTGACCGATTACGACAGTCTGGGAAGAGCCCAGGGGCTGTATATGAACGTGAATAATGCAGCGCTGGCTGCTACATTTGAATATGGAAACAGTACAGGCAGCTCTTTGTCAGCACAGCCAAGTTCCATCGGAGTCAATGGGGAAAAGTATTTCTATGAATATGATGCAAATGGAAATATCACCAGTGTTGAATTTCTTCCGGCATTGAACAGCACGAAAAAACCATGGAAGGAAACCTACCAGTACGACGAGCGCAACCAGCTGATCCGTGAGAACAGCCAGCAGCAGAATAAAACCTTTGTTTATGCTTATGACCTGGGAGGAAATCTGACTTCTGTGAAAGAATATCCGTACACAGAAGGCACGATCACCGCAGCTCCGCTGAAGACTGAAACCGGAACCTATGCTTCCGGATGGAAGGATCAGCTTGTAAACTGGAACGGCACAGCCATGACCTACGACGCCATTGGAAATATGCTCACCAGAGGAAACACCACCTACAGCTGGACTCTGGGAAGGAAACTGGCGGCAGTGGACAACGGAAAGAAGATTCAGTATTTCTATGACCACACCGGATCCAGAACGAAAAAAATCGTAGATGGTGTGGCAACAGAATACCGCATGGCAGGCGACCTCCTGATGTCCGAGACCACCAACGGACAGACTCTGTGGTTTACCTATGATTCCAATGCAAACCTGTTTTCCATGGTAACCGGAGGCAAACATTACTTTTACCAGAGAAATCTTCAGAATGATATCATCGCCCTTGTTGACGAGGCCGGAGATACCGTAGTAAACTATACTTATGACAGTTGGGGAAAAGTCCTGAGCATCACCGGAAGCAGGAAAGACACTATAGGTCAGCTGAATCCTTTCCGCTACAGAGGCTACTATTACGACAAAGAGACGGGAATGTATTACCTGAAGAACAGATACTATGATCCGGAGATTAGAAGGTTTATCTGTGCGGATGGACAGGTAAACAGTGGAAGTCTTGGGAAAAATATGTATGCATACTGCGAAAATAATGCAGTAAATCTTGCAGATTACAGTGGCTGTTCTGTGATTTCAATAGGAAGTTGGCTGGGTAAATTAGTAGCTGGCGTGATAAAAAAAGCAGTACTAGCAGTAGCTAAAAAAGCAGCATCAGCAGTTGCGGGATTTGCTGCAGGATTTGTGGCACATAAAGCTATAGATTTTGTAGGATCGATTGATTTTTTTGCTTCAAAAGAAAAAGAAGAAGTAAAGATAGACGCAGGCGCTATATTGCGGTCTAAGAATCAGAGGAAAGATTTTCCAATTTATAGATACGGTGGAACAAACCCAGGTAATTTAACTCCTAAAAAGAAGGATTGGGACACAGGGCTTTCGTTTTCAACAATTTCCCCACGACCTGGACGTGAAGCAGCAGTTACAACCATAAACAAGTTGAATGAAACAGGAGTGTTATATGCATATAGGGATAAGCCGACTCATGTGACAGTTCTTCCAGTAGGAGTGCCGTTACAAACTTGGATAGACGCGGGTTCAAATTCTATTTGGACTCGGGCAGTAAAAAGTGTAGTTGTAAAATGGGATGGAGGATATTGATATGACAGTAGATATTGATACTTTATATGAAATGTTGGATGAAGAACAACC
The DNA here is from genome assembly GCA_900553515.1 of uncultured Blautia sp. Lineage (GTDB taxonomy): Bacteria > Bacillota > Clostridia > Lachnospirales > Lachnospiraceae > Blautia_A. Next base: position 30,991 of record USDN01000015.1, read on the forward strand.
GATAGAGGTTCAGGAAGCTGCCCTTAGAGAGGCGAGAAAGATAAAATCCTTATCTGTATTTATGCAGCCTATAGAATATAAATGGTCATGGGAAAATTGTGCAAAAGTAATCTGTGAAAAAACAGATAAAGAATTAGATACTTACATATGTGAGATGCTTGAGTGGCTGCGGGATCTCAATTGGCCGGGAGCATTTTTAATTATGGAAAGACTGGAAAAAATGGATTCTCAGTTGCTGGTGCATGCTGTTAGTTATCAGGTAAAGCAGGCGCTTCTGTTAAAAGATAATGAATGGCTGACCTATATGTCATATCTTCTAAAAAATAAGAAGTTTTATGATGCACTTTCTGAAAATAACAAGTGTCAAAAAATAATGAAAAGATATTATGAATCTTATTGGGGAAAATTAGACTACTGATTATTTTATTGTAAATAATAATATCAGAACATTAGTTTTCAAGGAGGCGGTATATCCTGCCGCTTCCTTTTCTATACCCTTTTTTAAGAAGAATTTACAGAAAACGGAGGAAAACCAGAATGAAATACAAGATTTTTACAGCCCTGGCTCTTGCCGGAAGCGCCCTGGCAGAGCTGTTCGGGGGCTGGGATATGGCGCTGGAAACTTTATTGATTCTTATGGCGGCGGACTGGATTACAGGCGGGATCCTTCTTCCTGCGGTCTTTGGCAAAAGCCCAAAATCCCCTAATGGGGCGCTGGAAAGCAGAGCCGGGTGGAAGGGGCTTTGCAGGAAAGGGATGACACTTTTATATATTTTGATCGCAGCCCGTCTGGACAGGCTCCTTGGCATGGACTACATAAGAAATGCAGTGTGTATCGGTTTTATAGCAAACGAGCTTCTTTCTATTGTGGAGAATGCAGGGCTTATGGGTGTCCCTTTGCCTGCCATGATAAGAAAAGTGATCGATATACTGAAGGAGAATGCAGAAAAGGAGGCGGCGTGATATGAACGGATCAGAGAAGCTTTTGGAACTGGCGAAAGCACAGATCGGTTATCAGGAGAAGGCCGGTGCAGCTGGCCTGGATGACCCGGATGCCAATGCCGGGCAGAATAATTACACGAAATATTCCCGGGACGTGGACTCCTGGGGACTGATGGGGTGTCAGGGACAGCCCTGGTGCTGTACCTACCAGTTCTGGCTGGAGGCAAAGACTTTTGGAACAGAAAAGGCCCTGGAGCATTTCTGTATGACCAGGCAGACCTATAAAGGCTATCATTGCTTTTCTACTTATCAGGCTTTTGAAAGAAAGGGGAGGACTTCCTCCAGACCGCAGGTTGGGGCGCTGATCGTTTTTACCTACGAGCACATAGGCCGGGTGACTGCGGTAAGAAACGGCAGGGTGTATACAAATGAGGGAAATACCTCTGCACTTTATGGAGACAGAAACGGAGGCACAGTGAAGGAAAAAAGTTATGCCTTGAACGACCCTAATATTAAGGGGTACTGTCTGATCGATTATGATGGGGAAACGGAAGTGCCGGGGGCAGAGACAGGAATATCGTTTGGCCAGATCAGGGTGTTCCAGAACTGGCTGAACACATGGTATGGAAACCTTCTTAAGCAGGAATGCGGTGCGGTTCTGGAGGCGGATGGAAGGTTTGGCCCCAGAACCAGACAGGCAGCCCTTGTGGTGTGGAAAGATATCCTGAATCGTCTGTACGGCAAAAAAATCCCTTTGTCCGGAGAACGTTTTGATGAAAAATGTAAGGAGGCAGCGGGGACAGCCCTTGTCCGGTATGGAAGCAAAGGCACGCTTGTGGTGCTGGCAGAAGGATTTCTGGCAGAGAGAGGGATCTATCTGGGAAATATAGATGGGATATTTGGAACAGGTATGGAAGAGGCAGTCCGAAGATTCCAGACAGATCACTTTCTGGAAACAGATGGGGTGATCGGGAGGAATACCTGGACAGGGTTATTGGCGATATAGATTTTTTGAAAAAAATTTAAGAAATTTTCCATTCGTCCCGTTCTATTGGACACCCTTTATGGTATAATGAAAAAAGAACAAACGTTCTGATAGCCAAAGGGCTGATATTTTACAAAAGATAAGAAAAGGGGGACTTCAGATCATGAAAGAATTTAACCGGAAGAGATATGAGATGGGCCAGAGGATCCGTAAGCTGAGGAAGCGCTGTGATCTTTGTCAGGAAGCTCTGGCGGAAAAACTGGGGGTGTCACAGGTGACAGTTTCCCGTATAGAGAACGGGGACACGAAGATGGATGTGGAAATGCTGGTGCGTCTGTCTGTCATACTACAGGCGCCTTTAAATGTGATCGTTGGGGTAACAGATGAATTGACAAGCCCGGAGATGCCGTTGTAAATTATACTTATAACAGGTGGGGAAAAGTCCTGAGCATCACCGGAAGCAGGAAAGACACTATAGGTCAGCTGAATCCTTTCCGCTACAGAGGCTACTATTACGACAAAGAGACGGGAATGTATTACCTGAAGAACAGATACTATGATCCGGAGATTAGAAGGTTTATCTGTGCGGATGGACAGGTAAACAGTGGAAGTCTTGGGAAAAATATGTATGCATACTGCGAAAATAATGCAGTAAATCTTGCAGATTACAGTGGCTGTTCTGTGATTTCAATAGGAAGTTGGCTGGGTAAATTAGTAGTTGGCGCGATAAAAAAGCAGCATCAGCAGTTGCAGGATTCGTGGCACATAAAGCGATAGATTTCATAGGATCATTGGGTAATGTAGGAGACGAAAGTGGAGATTGAGATTTTGAGCGTAGAATTCAAAATATCCAGAAACTCTGTAAAGAAAAAATATATGTAAGTCTTGCGCTTCTCAATATAGACAGGATTATGAAAGAATTTAAGGCATTTACCCGGTTCTGGTTGATTTTATTTTGCTCTACTTATGGAAAGCTCGTTAAGGTTGAAGTTAGCGGGTTTTTGGTCTGGTTCTGACTGGAAGTCTGACGTAAAGTTTTGATTATCTAAGCCAAGAAAAGAGGAGAGAAAATATATGCATCAACAAAACATATTTTGGAGACAACTGACTAGTGAATTTTATGAAAAGCAGGAAATATATCAGGAGTCATATAAGTGTTTAAATGCTTTTCTTAATGTGCCGGAGATTATAGAGATTCAGACGAAAAAATATTTGAGAGAGAATGAATACGAAAAGTATAAAAATACAATCTGTAAATTATCAGAGTTTTATAAACAGCATAATCAGGAAAGATTTAATAATAATCTTTCAGGAAATAATATCACAAAATCATCTGAAGAAAAATGTATTTCTGATTTTATGGAAAAAAGTGTATTGTTTCTAATTTTGCAGGAAATGTGTAATGGTATTGGACGTGAGTTATTTGATATTCAAGAGAATCAGGTGAAATATGAAAAATATAGTAATTATAGATATTCTGATTTGGGGGCACATACACCAAGCCCTGTAATTGACTTGATTACGGGAAATGAAAAAAGGGGAACTTTTTATAAAAAAATTCCCCGGAAAAGAAATCAAGTATATAGGTTTAAGTATAGAAAAGACGGAAATTTGATTTCAGCGTTTTCATATCTGAAAGAAAAACCTCGATACTTTTGTTCAATTCTATATTCCGAAAACTATATTTTTTATTTGAAATATAGAATTGTGGGAGATGAGGAATCAGATATTTATTTTCTTTCATATATAGATATTGTGAAATGTGAAGGGGACAAGCCTGAATATCTTGAAAAAACAAATTATTTTCCTGATTTGGGTATTTGCAGTATCGATAAAGAATCTTATATATATAAAAAGGAGAATCTGGATAAATGGATTTTTGAGACGTACCTTTTTCCGGTAGAAAATGGTGGGCTGAAGTATGGAAAACTTTGTCGCACGTTATACACCGTGAAATATGATAAGGAGGGATATATATGTAATTATACTTCTAATCGGTATATGGGAAGTGAAGCAAGGATAAAATCAGAGGATAATTTATTTATTCAGAAGCATATTGTTCAACGAGAAAAAAGCTTGGATACAGGAAAGGATGCTGTAAGATGGCAATATCCACCGAATTATTTTTCTTGTCAAAATAGAAAAAGTAATGTTTAAGGGAGGCGGTATACCCTGCCGCTTCCGGAGATACCGTTGTAAAGTTTATACAACTATTATGGAGGGAAGTGAATGAAGTCTGTAATAAAGCGCAGAAAAAAAGCGAAGCATTATGAAATGGTTATTAAAGATATTATTGATATTTTAAAGGAATATATCATATTTCTTTTGATGTTTGTGATTTTACTTGTCTTCCATGTAATGCGGGGGAGTTGGGGAGGCCATCTGGGACTTTTTTTGGATGTGTTTTTTTTACCTGTGGTATTGGTTGGGAATTGGGGATATGAATTTCGTGTGTCACAGTGCAATGAGTTTGGACGTAACAGGTATAAAGCATCAGAAGTCGCCCTGCGGGAAGACTCGTCAAATCCTTTATATGTAAAAGGATGTTTTCGGAAGAATTATAAAAGGAATCCTAATAGCAAAATGGCAAAGCTGAAAGGTTATTATTTTTGCCAGATTATTGCAATGATTCAAATGCCTGTAATGATAATAAGGAGTATATATATTATTGTTGCTTTTACCAGATTGGAAAATGTGGGAAGGTATTATTCAGTTGTATGGCCTGATCTTATAATTTTTTCCTCGTTAGCGATTAGTAGGGTTTTGTGGTTGGCATTTTATATATACTATAATGGAATTATTAACGCTGAGAGAAAAAAGAACCAGGGTGCATTCTTTAAAGAAAAAGCAATATGCAGAAAATGTCTCCGTAATAATAATTATGAAACATTCTTTTATAAAAGATTTTCAGAATATTCTAAAATGTTTAATGAAACTGAGACGGCGTTTCAGGAAAAGTTTCATGGAACGGAATATTTGCTATTAGGGACAGGTGGGAATATGGAGGATAATATAAAACTGGATGCAGCAGAAGACCGCGAAAATAACAATCTACAAATACTTGTTCAAATGTACCAGCGCCGTTTAAAAAAAGAGCACATTGAAATGATGAACCAGTTTGTCCGTAAAGAAGTTTGCCATGCTTCCAAAAGAACTTTGCCATTAGGATTTCCTTATGTAACATATTTTATTTATGTGGAAGAAAAATCTCAAGTTTTTGAAGAGATATTCTGTGGTGAGATCCGCCAGCGCAACAGTTTTTTTGCCATTCCTGTCGGGGTGGTTTTAAAAGAAGAAAAAATGTATATTCCCGGAATGCAGAAGGGGTTTGGCTATGAGGAATATGACAGAATGAAAGAAAATATTTTCGAGATTCTGTCACAAAGAGAACCCGATAAAGACAGAATCCTGCTGCCTTGTGGCTGGACACATACATATAGAAAGTAATATAGGAAAACAGGATAAATTATGGAGGAGGATATGAGAGTTTCAGGTACATTAAAAAATACAGAAAATATGTTAATAATGTCATGGATTTCTTAAAAGGAGTTGTATATGAATACACATATTTGGGCAGCAGGGGTTTTGGTAATCTTCATTTTAATGGAATACGCTGAAAAATATTTAGGATATGGTATGCTGACATTAGTATATTTATTAGTGTTCTGGGTGATGCCGAATAAAATATACAGAATACAGGGGTGGAAGCGTAAGTATGGCTCATGGAGGTGTGAAGAAAATAATAAAAATCCTTTATATGCCAAAGGGTGTTTTAGAAAAAAAACAGGTAAAACATTTTTGCCAAAATTAAAAGGCTTATTTCTAATAAATCACAAAGTAATTTTTGACTATCTTTTCAAAAGTTCTTATATGCCGGTATAGCCTATTGTTACAGGCTTTTCCGGCATTTTTCATTGTGGAAGATACTCTCAAATCTTCTTATATCCCCGTATGTTTTTGTGTTCAAAAGTAGTATGTGGAGTAGTAAATTCTCCATTTACTACTATGCAATCAGCCGCTTCATTTCGGTTATTGACGTTTCGGAAGTTGTGTGTGCGTAATAGTTCAGCGTCATATTGATGTTGGAATGTCCCATGATGTATTGCAATGCTTTAGGGTTCATTCCCGCATTTGCTAACGTGGTGCAGAATGTGTGGCGTAAGGTATGCGGTGTCATTACCTTTGGCAATGCTACCTTTTGCGTTTTGTTGTATTTCCTTACAAGCCCCCGGAACATACTTTCATAGTTGACTGCCACTTTTGGCAAGCCGTTCCGGTTAAGGAACAGAAATTTTGTGTAGCCCTCCAAAATAACAGGCTGTGCATATTTCCGTTTGTTCAGCACCCGCTGAAATGCTTCCAACACTTTTTCACTCATAGGAATAACTCGGTTGCCGCTTTTCGTCTTAGGCGTTTCCACATAGTATCCCACGTCTACAATCTTCAAAAGTTGGTGGTCTACATGAATAAGCTGTTTGTCTAAGTCAATGTCAGCTTCCGTCAGTCCGCAGAGTTCCGAAATGCGAAGCCCTGTCCCTAACAGTATGATAATCTCGTCGTAGTATTTCTGATAGACTTTATCATGCTGCACAAAGGACAAAAAAGCCGCTTCCTGCGTAGGGGATAAAGGTTCCTTTGGTTCCGTATCATCTTCAAGGACTGTGTTCAACTGGAAGTCAAACGGATTTTTACGAATACAATCGTCCTGTATGGCTGTGTAAAAGGCAGCCTTTAAGGAACGCTTGTGGTTGTTGATAGTCTTGAAGCCGTAACCTTTTTCTTTCATGCGTAACGCCCATTCCTTTGCGTCGGAGAGCTTCACATTTTCAATCCGGCAGGCTCCAAGTTTATCCTCCTGCAAAATCCGCATGAGCTGTTTTCGCCCCTGCTTTGTACCATGCCGTACATTTGCCCGGTGGCGTATCTGCTTTGCGTAGAGTTGGCAGACCGTCATTTTCTTTCCGATATGGTCGATACCGTCGTCAAGGTCTTTTTGGATTTCTTTCTCTTTTTCCCTCAACGCTATATCGTCGCGTTTTCCTGCCGGGGTTTTGTCCGTAGGTACTAACTTCCAAGAATAAACAAACTGCGGTTTTCCAAAGGTATCTATATATTTGTAGGCATATCTCCCGTCTTTTCTCTGGCTCTCTCCGGTGCGGAGAATACGATTTTTATTATCCCGTCTTTTTTCCGACATCGTTATGCTCCTTTCCATAATGGAAAGAGCCTTGATATGCTTGACTACATTGTACCACATTCAAGGCTCGATTTCACTATCAGATTGCGTCCACCGTATCAATCATTTTTTCAAACTGCTTACGCTTAATCTGAATACGGTTTCCGTTCATCATTACCCAGTCCGGGACGGGATTTTCTTCTGCCAGTTTCCGCAGCTTGCTTTCTCCGATACGGAAATATTTTGCTGCTTCTTCTATGGTAAGAGTGTACTTTTCCCAAATCGGCACGTCGTTATTGTTCAATTTGTCGTCCCCCTTTCTTAACGGGTCAAAAATCAATCTGTAACATAGGCTTTAATCGGACGGCTATTAGCGTAACCTCATGGGAGTTGCACCCCTCCGGCGGTCTGCCGAAGCCCTACCCATTGCCTGCGACGCTTCTAACGCTCGGACTATGGCTGTAAGGAAGTATCATTATGTATTCTGTGCGTTATCGCCCGCAGGCTGCTATCCCTGCTTTACGGTGTGGTATTTCTCGCTCGCTTTTCTATTAAGAGAAAGGTCATGGCGTACCCGCTGCATGGCTCGGCACAAAAGGAACGTATCCGATTTGCCTTATGCTGCGTCGCCGTTCTATTGCGCCGCTTTCTTTATCAAAGAGCAGGGGGCTGTCTTGCGGTATGGAACGGAAAAGGGGAAAGAAGCGTTCCAATATCGCGTAGGTTATTCAGCCCGAAAAGTGAGGATAGCCCTCATCAGTCTTGCTTGCAGCCGTTCCCGAATATCCTCGTCAACGCCATAATAGACATTGCCGCGCTCGTCGTAGAGCTTCCGCATGGAAAGACTTGCTATGTAGCCGCTGAAATGCTGCAAGACCATTTTCATAGCGTCCGGGTCGCCTTTGCTCGCCGCCAAAATAACGGGATAGGGAACAAGGGCATTTTCCGGGTAGTCGTTTTGATTACCATTCGTTCCATTCATCAGCGTGTTCCTCCAAATATTTCTTTAACAGTTCAAAAGAGCTTGTCCGTCTGTACTGTATCGTGCTGCGCGACGTATTGAACATTTTTCCGATTTCCACGTCAGTCATGCCCTCGAAATAGTACAGAAGTATAGCAGTTCTCTTTTCTTCCGGCAGGGTGCGTATTGCTTCAAGCAATAACTTCGGGGTTATTTCTTTTCCTGCCATTTGATAAGTCGGCTCGGCTGTTTCAGCTTGAAAATATTTATCCGTAGTGTAAAGCTGCCGTTCCTCATGCAAGGCAAGGTCACAAAAAGAAACTTCCCGTTTCCTGCGTCGCCGGATTTCATCATGGGCGTTACAGGCTTCGTTGTGTAGCACCCGTTTACAGAAACTTTGAAAGACACATTGCTTCTGAAATTCTCTGCGATTAGGTTCCATGTAATCACCTCCTTTCTGCCGAAAGGCGGTAGTACCTCCCCTTTTCGCGGGATAATACAGACGACTTTTTTAAACGCCGGACGAAAGCGAAAATTTCTTTGAAAAATCTTCTGTAAAATGCAAAATGCGCCCATCTGCAAGGCGCAGACCGACGCATAGGAAATAACAGCAGTATTTAATTGATTTGATAGTTCATCTGTATAGTCGGACTTGTCCGGTGGGGGAGCTATACTTTTTTTAATGAATGTAACCTAAAAAAGGCATATTAATACCGGCATTAATACCGCTGTTATACACCACTTTTTTTTCGGAAGCGGCATTCCTAAAAACAAATCCTGCATTTGAATTCTTATAATATACTTCGTATATAAATATATCATGGTCAGCAGGCTCAAAATCGCAAATGTCACATATAGAATTCTCACATATGGATTCTTCTCACATATCCCATATGCAAATGCTATACTAAATTCATCCGTAAGCTGAATAAGAATGAATGCTATTGCAATATGGAACGTACATTTTATTTTCATAAATGCTCCTTTACTTTTCTCCTCATGTATTATTTTCTAAGAGTTATCTCTTAGAATGTACTTATACAATAACATTTAATTCTTACCTGTTCATTTAACTGTACCTTAACTATTCTTAACTATCTTCAAGCAGATGCAAGGCCTATGACGAAAGCTTTGCCTTAGAAGCTGTAGCATCATCCATGGTCATGTTCCCCATAAAATTTGTTTTTCATGTCTACCATCCAAATGCGTCCCGGATCAAAGCCCCGGTTTCTCCGTCTATATAAAACAATTCCTGTTCTTCTGGTGAATCCTTCCATTGGTAGGGACAGCAAAAACTCCATACAGGTCTGTAAACAATTCCATCTGCAGTTTCATCAATATAATATTTCAGGCGGATTTTCGTAACTGGAATCGTGATTGGTTCTGTTTTCTCCGTCGTGTCCTCTTCCGTAAAAAATCCGATTTTTCCTTCTTTTACATATTGTTCCACCGATTTCATAATTTCTTCCATGGGAAGCATAGTAACTGTTTCTTTCTCTTTCACCTGAAGCGGGATTGGTATTTTGAAATAGCAGTCTTCAGGCTTGAGACCAAATCCTGTGCTTCCCTGATAATGATACTGAGAAAGTCCACCTGCCGGTATTCCATTCAACAGAACTTCTGTGTCGTAATAATCATATCCTTCCGTCATGTCGCTAATTGATTTTCTTACAGAAGCTCCAGCTAAATCAGCTTTGGAAAACAGTTGATTTATAATATTTAGTTTCTCATCTTCCGTATTCTCGCCTAAAAATCCCATATCTTTTTCACTTAATCCATCACACTCTATCATCCCATCCGAAATAAATAACTGCAGTCCTTTTTCTTTATTTTCCCAGACCGTTTCATCTGTTACAGATTTTTCCCATCCATCTTTCCCACCAAACCAGGAGCAGATGTCTTTCTCTGATATATTGCATTTTTTCAGAACTCCCTTTGAAACGTCATCAGTATTTCCGGTAATATCAGCTTCTATTGTAAGGGTTCCTGATTTCCCTGGCAGAGAAGCTGTTACATGGTTTTCCTTTACCTGCAACATTGTTTTCTCCGGATCATATTTTTCATTTACACTCGTAGTATTTGACGAACTTTCCAAATCTGTTGTGTTCTGCGTACCCTCACCCGAAGATGGTTCTACTCCGGTGTCAGCAGCCTGCAATTTCCCTTCTTTTCTATATTTTTCAATGATGTCCCTTACTTCATCCTTTAATGGAAGGGTTAACGTAAGAGTCTGAGGCGTATATCCTCTGTAAACGTCCTCCGCAGGAAGTGCATAAGAAACCCTTCCTTCTGAATCTGTAAAAGAACCAGTTTTAAAAATCTTTTCGTAAGCTTCAGCGTCTTTCCAGGTATAATAAATCTTACCGTCATAAACAGGATATGCCTGAATAGTCATGGAAAGTTCTATTTCAGAATCTTCTTTTAATATTTTCTCAATCAAAGCGTCATCATACAAAGTAATATGCCCATAATAAAGATCTTCTCCTTCTATTTTATTCAAAGAAGCCAGTGCATCTTTTCCATTCACCGTTGCATGATCACGGCAAGTGATCATATAATTCTTTGCCTCATTGGAAGGTTCTCCCACAAAACTTAAACCGCCGCCATCAAAATACGCTTCTTTAACAGTCAGCATGGACTGATTCCAATCGACCGTCTCGGAAGTTATTGGATAAGAAGTAATATTTTCCACATTTTCTGCAGTTGACTCAGGTTCTGTGACAACCATTTGAGCTGCCTCCTGTTCAGCGACCCCCTGTTGTTCAAGTTCTTTATACAGTCGTCCGATATTTGTTGCAAGTACGCCAGTACTAACTCCTAATATAGCAGCTACCGGAAGAAGAATCCGAATTATTTTTTTCTTATTTCCTGAATTTTTCGTTCTTTCTCCATTTGTTTTTTTACTTAAAGCCCCCGTTGTTTTCTCGTCTGGGGAATTTAAAATTCCGCTCAGAACATCTTCCATGGCTTTATCAATATTTTCCGGTATTGCAGTTTCTTCTTTTAAAATCCTTCTGATTTCCCTCATATAGTCTCACCTCCTGATCACCTTTTTTAATTTTGCTCTTGCCCGGGAAAGTTTGGTTGATACGGTATTGCTGTTCATTTCAAGAAGGGCACTGATTTCCTTAACTGAAAATTCATCAAAATAATAGAGTTCCACGATTTTCCTACTTTCTTCATCCAGGCATAAAAGCAATTGTTTCCATTCACAGAGATTCAGTTCTTCACAATGTACACCTTCTGCAAAATCATCCAGTTCTGCTGCATGGTTCTTTTGGCGGAGAATGTCCTTGCACTCATTTATAAGGATCCGCATCAGCCAGGTTTTAAAATACTTCGGTTCTCTCAGTCTCTGTATATTTTCATAGCAGGATAGGATTGTATTTTGCAGGGCATCAGCAATATCCTGCTCATCCCGAAGATAAATCCAGGCCGTCTTATACAGGCTCTGCTTATTCATCCGGATTAATCTGACAAATGCTTCTTTATCTCCATTTTTAGCTTCTGTTATTAAAGCATCCATAAAGTACCTCCTTTTCTTCTTATAATTATTAGACTTGAAAAACAGCCATTTGCTTTCAAGAAAAAATTTTTATAAAAAACGCCATAGGTTTTCGATACCTATGGCGTGTGGATATAGGGAAAAGCTGCCTTTTTTATCGGCAGTGGAATATTTTCTGTGTTTGTGCCAGATCATCCAAGTCATATGAGTGAATTCCTAATGCTTCTAAATCCATTATCCATTCCTGAACTTCATATCCCAAAATATCTGCGAATATTTTTTTCAATATTTCTTTGTCTTATCAATTATCTTGTATATGGTTCGGTGTCTTTTCCGTCATATACAAATACTTTTATATCCGTATTTTCATCAACATCAGCATGGATGCCTACCGTGTATTCTTCATCTGTAACATTCATAAAAGAATAGCAGCCACCCGCAGGAATCCTGCCAGATACGAGTTCCTGTTTTCCTTCGCAGAGCAAATACACAATAATGTCAAAATCGTTTCTGTTCTGAACCGTCAACACGCCTGTTTTGGATAAAATTTTTGCATCGGAATATGTAATTACATAAGAATCAGGCGTTGACTCTTCCGCACAGGTTACAGAACAATCCCACTGTATCGCGGCATTTGCTTTTCGACAGGCTTCTGAAGACTTATATATTGAAAACATAATCATTGTACTTATAGCAACAATACTAATAATGCCCAACACTATTGTCACTTTTTTCTTCACAACCATCACCTCCACACACAATTCAATTTGTTGCCCATATGATATCATACCTTTTCTTCAATTACATTACCTAATTTTAATACACGGCATAATTCCCTCCGGCAGATTGGAAACACATTAATTAAAGCCGTCTGGCAGAACACAAAGGGCAATAAAGAACAGGAGCCAACTGCATTACAACTTAGCTCCTGTCCTGTACATCTTGAATATAGAATTAGTAAAAACAAATTATCGGGACATCATACTGAATAAGACTGCAAAGCTGTCCGGCATTTTCCGGGGGAAGATTGATGCATCCATGAGAACCACCTGTAAGATATCTGTCACCACCAAAATATGGCTGCCAGTCTGCATCATGAAAGCCAATTCCTCCATTGAATGGCATCCAGTACGTTACCGGCTGTTCATAAGAATAGGTTCCATTTGCTGTCATTTCACCTCGCAGCACAGACGGACTGCTCTTTGAATCCAGTGTGAATATTCCAGGGGGTGTTTTTCTGTCCGGATATCCGGGTGTAAATTCTTCGATGTGATTACTGGATTATCAGGGCATGATTTCTGAAGAGTATCTGCAAACTGTCCTGTCAGCGTCATCCCTGCTCACAGATACCAGCCTCTGTTTATCCCTGGTGAAAACACCTGATAATGGTGGATCACATCCGGAAAGATTACTGCAAAGTCCCCCTTATCCATATGATACAGTTCCTGCCCCATCCCAAGCTCCAGGGTTCCTTCTGTAATATATATAAATTCTATGGAATTATGAAGGTGTGGGGAAGCATGTCTGGACGTTTTACTTCTAAAATGAAGGTTTTCTTTCTTCTCCTCATATACAGGAAACATTTACCTGATCTCCTTTTTGCAAGATTTGTCTGTTTTTTCTTTCTATTTGGCAGGAAATACCGGTCAACCTGCTTTATAATACAGCCATAAGATAAAGAAAGGGAGGAAAAGACAATGAAAAGATTTAAAGCTTATATCGAATATGTAATGAACTTTTATGCCAACTATTACAGATTTTACCGGTAAGTGCAAAATATGGCTTCCGGATATAACCCGGAATCTGTATTTGCAGTTCATGTAGACCTTGTAATCAATAATTTCAGTATACGCTAGAATCCGTTTCCTGTACATGAACAGGATGCGTTAATATATAAACAAAATTTCATAGTTGGCAGACTTAGCCAAAAAGAACCGATATCATATCATGCAAAGACTGTATCGGTTCTTTTTGTATTTTCTCATTATCTAATTATGGGAGGATTTTTCTATATCACCGAAAAAAACTTTTATTCCCGCACTTCAAGCCACTGGTCAATGTTCCCAAAATGTACCGCCTGCAGGTTATCTACATCAACCAGTTGCGGGAAGCTGTTTCTGATGATCATGACACCATTTTCCTTATCCTGTTTTTCTCCACCGCCAGCGATGCCTCCCATGGTCAGATTGAGTGTTAAAACCGTTCCATCTTTATAACGCACCTGGTCAATATTAGCTCTGCCATAAAGATCCATGCCATAATCTGTACCTGTGTACTCAAACTTGTTTTTCTCATCTTCATACACCTTCATAGCTTCATCATAATCAAGATATAATGACCATAAAAGGGGCGTTACTTCCATTTTTTTCACTGTGATTTCATAACCTCCAAAATCACATTTCCGGTTCACTTCCAGAGTTGTCGGAGGCTTTACTGCACCCAGAGTCCATTTAAAATCCCATGTTCCATCTGTAATAACAGTCTTATCATAATCCCCTTCCTCCGTAAGATTCTTCAATGTGATTTCTACAGTTTTATTACTCAGATTATAATCACTGTCATAAGAAATCCCTGCTGTGAAATATTTAGAATGTGCCGAATCCTGATCATAGTTCAGCAGATTATCCTGGCTCACACCTGTACTCAGGCTTCCAAATCTGTCATCATCTTCTGCATATACTTCTTTTCCATCAATTTTAAAATGTGTCATCTCCTCAAAAGAAGTATGATCAGTCATAGAAATACTGTCCTCTGTTTTCACTTCAAAAAAAGCATACAGGAATCCCTGATCCTGAATAGAATCTGTCAGGGTAACCGTCACACCATTTTGTGTTACAGACTGGTCTATATTCTGAATATAGTTTGATTCCTGCATCGTTTCCTGCTGTTCCTCAGAGGGTTCCAGTCTTTTTAACAAATGGTCATTCCATTTAAAGAACTCTTTTGCCGCCACTGTTACTCCCATGCCTGTACAGATCACTGCTGCTACAATCAGTAATCGGCCACTGAATTTTTTTCTTTTGTATTTTTTATCAACTGCATCTGCCTGCTCAATATGTCTCAGTGTCTCTTCAAATTTCTCATGAAAATCCTGTGGTACTTCCGGTGCTATATTATTCCATTTGTTCTCTAACATGACATTTTCCCCTTTCCTGTTATTCTCTTTGATAGTTTGCTGTTTTTCCCAGGCATCGGTCTTTTCTCTTCTTCATCGGATAACTGTGCTTTCAAAAACTCTCTTGCACGGGAAAGTCTGCTTTTAATCGTTCCTTCCGGAATATCCAGAGCCTCACTGATCTCTTTCTGTGAGAATCCTTCTAAATAATACAATGTTACCAAAATCCTCAGATCCTCCGGAAGTTCCATAATCGCCATATACAGATGACTGTATCTGTCCTCCTCAGTCAGCCTCATATTGTCCATATATTCTTCATATGGAATAACATTTTTTCTTTTCCGAAGAATCCCATTGCATTCATTGATCAATATCTTTGTGATCCATGTTCGAAAATACTTTTCTTTCTTTAAGGTGGGAAGTTTCTCATATGCCTTAAGAATTGTTTCCTGCACAGCATCCCCACAATCAGAATCATTCTTCAGAATGGACTTTGATATATGATACAGCATGGCTTCTGCATCCCGAACCTCCTTAATAAATACATCTTTTGTCATAACTTTGTCTTCTCCTTTTGTCCAGCCGGATTACTACACGTGTTTACTTTTACACTAATTAGATGCATCGGGAAGAGGATTGGTTCTCATAAAATTATCTCAGGATTTTGTAACTTAAAAAATACAATTTGCACATATACAATGATACAATAAAAATATAAAAATTATAGCAATTCCTACACGAAAGGGGTCATGTTTTATGAGAAAAAGAATTAGTTTTATTTCTGTGCTTACCATGTTTTTGGCAATTGGTTTTGTAATTATTTTTTCCAGACCCGTAAAAGCAGCGGCAAATGGGGTCATATTAAAATCAAATCGGACATACGCAGCATATGATGTTACCGGTGATGGAATGAAAGATAAAATCAGAATCAGAGCAGCCAATCAAACCGACGATGAAGCATATTCGTCACTTACTGTATCGGTTAATGGAAAAACAGCTTACAGATTAAAAAATACACGTTTTTATAATGTTATAGCAAATATTTATACATTGAAAAACGGACAGCCGTTTTTATATCTCTATGCACCAGCCGATAATGGTGACGGACCTGTATGTGCATTATTAAAATACACAAACGGAAAGTTCAGAAAAATCCTTGATTTCACTGAGATTATGGCAGGATACGGAAACCATCGCATAGGTGAAGTTACCAATTTAAATGGAAATAAGATTGTAATTACAGAGAGCATCGTTTCTTATTCTCTTGGCATCAATGCAATTAATTTCACCTACAAATATGTCAATGGAAAATTTGTTCCGACAAGCAGATATGGATCCTATAAAGAAATATATTCCGCAGACGGAAGCAGCCGATACTTCACAGTAAACAGTGATCTTCCGGCATATACCAGACCAGATGCTACTGCGGTGAACACGACACTGAAAACCGGATCATTAACAAAAATCATTAAATGCGCACTCATAAACGAAAAGATGTATATTCAGTTAGAATGCGATGGAGAAATCTACTGGATTAAAGCGCTGGAAAATCCACCGATTTCTGATAACGAAAGACAATTTATGGAAGTTAGATATGCAGGATGATATCATACTCTCACTATTTTACAAAAAAATCATAGGTTTAATTCCCAAAAGCCACCAAGAGATTTTTCTTCTCTCCTGGCAGCTTCTCTTCATTATATCATTAAATTATTGTACAACACTCATGCTTTCATCGATCCAGTTCTGAACCATCGCAGCACTTACTTTAAGATAGTGGGCTATTTTTTTAGCTTTCATTCCATCCGCAGCCATGGACAAAGCAGTTTCTTTTGCCTGTGGCACCACGATTTCATAAAAATAGAATTCCCAGATAGCCGATATTTTCCAACTTGATGATGACAATACTCCTGTATGAGAGATAAAGCCCAAAAGAAAAGCAGTTTGAACCGAGAGTAACTAACTCGATAATCAAGCTGCTTTTTTCATATCACGTTATTCAATTCATCAAGACTTCTGCAATTATCTCTGCTGCTATCTGGGAACCTTTTTCATTTGGATGGCACCCATCATCCGCATAAAGATTTACTTTATCTGAAAGTTCATAAAATTTCTTTCCAACATCTGCAATCAAAGTATGGTTTCTATCTGCTGCTAGGTGATAAGCTTCATACAGTTTCTGATACATCTCATCATAATCCATTCCAAAAGTTTCCAACTTCTTTCCTCCACGTTGATATGCCCAGGTCGCATAAAAAACTGGCTTTGCTCCATTCTCCCTGATCTTCTCACAGAGTTTTTCTGCATTTTCAAGGAAACTGGCTTTTGATGTAATTGGACCATTGCTCATTTCCTGTAAAATGACAAAATCCCATTTTTCATTTTGCAAAGCTTCCTGTGTACGCTTTCCCATCTTTGTTTTCGGATTTAACTGATCTGCCAATCGTTCCCCTCCACGGGTATGTTGCACAATCTCTGCACCGGTCAACTCAGCCAACATGTCCGGCATATGATTTGCCGTTGTAAAACTGTTTCCTAACATCAATATTCTCATCTTCTATATTCCTTTATTATGCGCATTTACTTCTATCGCATAAACCAATTCCGTATGTTCATCAAACAAAACCCACTCCACCAGATCAAAATCATCTGGATGTTCCTTCAAAAATCCAGCAACTGTATTTACTGCAATTTTTGCTGCAAGTCCAACCGGAAATGAATACACTCCTGTAGAAATTGACGGAAATGCGATTTTTCTGATTTTGTGTTCCAGTGCCAGCTGCATAGAAGATAAATAACAGCTTGCAAGTAATTCTTTTTCATTTTGATTCCCACCATTCCATATTGGTCCTACTGTATGGATAACATACTCACAAGGGAGCTTATATGCTTTTGTAATTTTTGCCTTCCCTGTCTCACATCCATGTAATGTTCTGCATTCTTCCAAAAGTTCTGGTCCTGCTACTCTGTGAATTGCTCCATCCACACCTCCGCCACCAAGAAGTGAATTATTCGCAGCATTTACGATTGCCTGAACATCTGTAATTTTTGTAATGTCTCCTCTGATTGTTTTCAACAATTCCATAATTTCTTTACTCACACTTTCTGTATTCTTCCAAAATGTCATTTGCTCCATAGATATTCTGGGAGTGTTCCATATTGCTGTTGCACATATTCAAAGATTTCTTCTTTACTCACACTCTATTCAGTTCCTGTTTTCTCTTATGTCCTGTTCTCAATCATACCACATTTCCAACCTTCCTACTACTGCCCAAATCCTTTTGCAATTTGAACCTCTATTCCTGCAAGTATTATAAATTGCTTTATAGTTAGCTACCGAAATCGCCACATTTTTCTTAAAAATCATGCGAAGTTTTCGTTAAGAAGTTCGTACGCAGGTTTTACGAAAACCATGACGAACATTTTACGAAAATCCGTTTAAAAAGTTACATGAATTTATAATGCAATATATGAAGTGGTGTATATAAGAAAAACCCTTGAAAATACTGGATTTTCAAGGGTTTTAAGACTCTTTTTAAAGTTCTGCAAAAACCAGATTACTGTGCCATCTGTTTTGCAACTTCTTCTGCAAAGTTCTCTTCTTTCTTTTCGATACCATCACCTGTCTCGTAACGTACGAAACCTTTAACAGTGATCTTAGCACCGTTTTCTTTAGCAACCTGCTCTACGTATTTAGCTACAGACTGTTTTCCGTCTTCAGCTTTAACGTATGTCTGGTCAAGAAGGCAGATTTCTTTAAGCTCTTTTTTGATACGTCCTGTGATCATTCCTTCGATAACCTTAGCCGGTTTCTGGGATTCTTTCGGATCGTTCTGAATCTGAGCCATAAGGATTTCTTTCTCATGCTCAATGTATTCTGCGCTTACTTCGCTATCGCTTGTGTACTGTGGTTTCAGAGCTGCAATCTGCATTGCTACGTTCTTAGCCATTTCTTTAACAGCATCGTTAACTACGTCTGTTTCAACGTCTACAAGAACACCGATCTTACCGCCCATATGTGTGTAGGAAGCAACGAAACCGTTCTCTTCTGTAACCTGAGCAAATCTTCTGATGTTCATGTTCTCGCCGATAACTGCGATCTGAGCTGCAAGAGCTTCTTTAACAGTCTTAGTTGTATCAAGTGCCCATGCTTCTGCAAGGAAAGCATCGATATCTGCTGCTGTTGTGTTCATAGCCTGAGCTGCTACATCTGCAACGTAGTTCTGGAATTTTTCATTCTTAGCTACGAAGTCTGTCTCAGCGTTAACTTCTACAACAACTGCTTTCTTTCCGTCTTCGGAAACTAAAGTTTTGCAAAGACCTTCTGCTGCTACACGGCTTGCTTTCTTCTGTGCTGTAGCAAGACCCTTTTCGCGAAGGAATTCTACTGCTTTATCCATATCACCTTCTGTAGCTGTAAGAGCTTTCTTACAATCCATCATTCCGGCGCCGGTCATTTCTCTTAATTCTTTTACCTGTGCTGCTGTGATAGCCATTTCATTTTCCTCCTGAATAATATTCGTAAATCGCCCGGAGGGGCTTTTCCTTTTTCAATGACAGGAAAGCCTGTCGGCTTTCCTGTACTGGTTCAAAAAATTATTCTTCTGTAGCTGCGAACTCTTCAGATTCAGCTTCGATTTCACCGTCTGCATCTGCAGTACCCTGTTTTGCTTCGATAACAGCGTCTGCCATTTTGGAAACGATTAATTTTACTGCACGGATTGCATCATCGTTACCCGGAATTACATAATCCAGTTCTTCCGGATCGCAGTTTGTATCGCAGATACCGATAAGCGGGATTCCTAATGTATGAGCTTCCTGTACGCAGATTCTTTCTTTCTTAGGATCTACGATGAAGATTGCATCCGGAAG
>USDN01000016.1 GCA_900553515.1 uncultured Blautia sp.
TGTTATTTTGAGAGTTGTTCTCATTCTGGTTGTTATTTTCATTGTTGTTCTGATTATTGTCAGGTGTTTCAGGCTCCTGCTCATCCGGGTTCTGAGGTGTTTCCGGCTCCTGTTCGTCTGGGTTCTGAGGTGTCTCGGGTTCCTGCTCGTCCGGGTTTTCTGGAATAGGCTCCCAATGACCAACTTCTGGATGTTCGATAGTCTCCGTCCAAGCTTCCTTATCAACCTTCCAAACCTGCTCATAAACTGCTGGTTTATCTACAATCCACTTGTCCTCATAAACAGCTTCATGATGGATAGTCTCATCATATGCCTCTTTAACAAGAACCTGCTCGTCCCAAGCCTCCTTAATAAGCTCATCCCAAGCTTCTTTTACAAGAACCTGTTCATCCCATGCTGGTTTGTCTACAATCCAGACTTCTTTATTGCCATATCCTTCACAATTTGGACTTTCTTGGAGGTGTTTAACAGCCCAACCAGTAATATCCATACCACAAGTATGACAGATATTTCTTAATTCATAATGCCCCTCCTCGTCGTGGTGCACTGTCTCATATACCGCATCATGGTGTTTGTATTCTGCTTCGTGGTGGACTGTTTTATACTCAGCTGGGTGATGAACTACCTCATCCCATGCCTCTGTAACAAGCACATTTTCCGTATGTCCTTCTTCAGGGCTAATCAGTTCCCCATTCTCATAATGCCCTTCCTCAGAATGATTGATAGTCTCTGTCCAAGCAGGCGTGTCCACGATCCAGACAAAGCCGTCACGAATCGGTGTTTCCTTTACAGGAATAAACGGAGCAAAGTTCGTATCATCAGCAGAAACAACGCCGACACTGCCTAAGGTGATCGTCATAGCCGCCGCTAATGCAATTATCAGTTTCCTTTTCATTTGTAAATGTCCTCCTAAAGTAAATGTATTTTGTGGCAAGTTTTATTCTCTTCATTTGCCTTTCAGTGTATTAAAAAACAAAACATTTCTTTTTATAATCCCATTATTTTTCTCATACACTTATTTTTCATTAGTCATAACTCGCCTTTTTAACTCGTTGTGAGTTACTGAATTAAGTTTAACTCGCTGTGACTTAAAAATCAATATCATATTTCACTTTCATATAAAATATTTACGAGGTGAGCATGAATTGAATTATGCGGAAAGAATGAGAAATTTAAGACAGGATCACGACTTGTCACAAAAGCAGATTGCAGATATGTTGGGAATAGCTCAAACCACTTATTCTCAATATGAATTAGAAAAAAGACCAATGCCAATCGACTACCTGATAGCCTTATGTAAATTCTATCAAGTGTCCGCTGACTATATGCTAGGTTTTAGCAACAAAAAGTAAGCCCTTTCTTCTTTATGAGCTCTGATGATCTCTGGGCTTTTTTGTTATTCATAATTTCCCCAGTCTATCATGTTTCTATTATTCACGAATCTTTCTTTATATTCCTCAAAAAACTGCCATGGTTCTTTATCCCTTAGAGTTTCCACATTCCCCTCTCGTATGAAATCAGTATACTTAGGGTAGCATATAAAATTTTCTTATTCATATTCAGAAAGAGGGAGCTTCTTCAAGATTTTTGATTGATGTTTATAGAATTACATGGTACACTAACTTCACGGAAAGTCAGAACACATAAAAGGCGGCCTACCCTCCACCTCGGAGGGGCTAACCCTCCGAACCAAAGCGGAAAGGAGGGCGATGCCAATGATTACATATTCTGATCTGATACAGACAGGTATATTCATTGTCGCTCTTGTTGGATTGTGTTATACAATCTTCAAGGGAAGAAAATAGCCGCCACTATGATCTGACCTACTCGCAATAGTGACGGCTGTTACATTGTAACACGCTAATGTTATTGTGTGGGTAGGCCGTGTGTTTCTGGCTTTCCCTTTTTCTATTATTAATATAGCACATTCGTTAGTATAACACAAGAATTTTATCTCTCTGGTTACTATCTCTTTATGAAGGAGCATTTCTTCTCTCTTTTCCCATCTCTTAGAGATTCCGCATTGACCCTATCATATGAAATAAGTATACTATAAGTAACATAAAAATTTTTTATTGATATTCAGAAAGGAGTGCCTATGCCATTACCAAATGAACGTATTTTCTTCACTGACGATATCTATGCTCTTCCAGATGGACAAAGAGCAGAATTAATTGACGGAAAAATTTATAATATGGCTCCCCCAAGCCGAAACCATCAGCGCATAATCCTGGAGCTTTCAATCGTAATCAGCAACTATATTAAAAATAGAAACGGTTCCTGTGAAGTCAACGTTGCCCCCTTTGCAGTTTTTCTCAATGATGACAACAAAAACTATGTGGAACCTGATATCTCTATAACCTGTAATGCAAATAAACTTGATGATAAAGGCTGTCATGGAGCCCCTGACTGGATCATTGAAATTGTCTCCCCGGGAACGCAATCCCGTGACTATGGCATAAAACTTTTTAAATACCGAATGTCAGGTGTACGGGAATACTGGATCGTAAATCCCGAAAGAAAAATGGTAAATGTTTATGATTTTGAAAATGATGAAGCAACTGCTGTCTATTCCTTTGACGATACCATTCCGGCAACTATCTATCCCGATCTTTCTATCAAACTTTCAAAATTAATATAATACTGCAACAAATACGCTTTCACTTTCAAAGTTCAAGCAATACCGCAACCAATATATTTCTACTTTCAAGGTTAATACAACATTGCACTCTGCTCCGCAGCTGTAAATCCCTCACAAACAAATTAAAATCCCCATAGGGAGAGAGCCAGGGGGATTTAGGGGGTGACGGAATGGTACAATTAAAAAATATTTGTAAATTTTTATTCAGACTCATTAGGAACTTTCCTTGGTAAAAATCAAGGTAGGTTCCTTTTTATTTCATTGTCACTCTTATTGGATTGTGTTATATAATCTTCAATGAAAGAAAATAACCGCCCACTACTCGCAATAGTGAACGGCTGACCTTGCAAAAAGGTAAGTTGCTGGTTGTTTGAGGGTAGGCCGTGTGTTTCTGGCTTTCCCTTTTTCTATTATTAATATAGTGCATCTGTTAATATAACACAAGAGTTTTATCTCTCTGGTTATTCTTCTTTTAAAAATATATTTTCAAAAGGTTTCATTTCTTCTAACACATCCTGATATAGATTTTTCAAATAGTTTATCTCTTCTATATAAGGATGCAATTTTTTCAAATTATATTTGTATTCCTTTTTTAAATATTTAGGATATCCACTTGAAATTTTCCCAGTAGTAATTGCTCTTGTAACAGGTGCCATGGTTAAATAAAAACCAGGAAGATTTTCGTTTTCTAAAAAATCCAGATAATATTCTAAAATCTGTTCAGAAAGAATTTCTTCCATACTGTCTGATTTTGTAGGCATTGGAAGGTTGAAAGCTTTCTCTATCACTTCCATTTATGGTCTGCGCCGTTCGGAAATCCTCGGACTGAAATGGTCGGCAGTGGATTTCAAGAAAAAGACCATTTCCATCAATCACACAGTTGTCCGGGTCAAGACCGTTACCACTTCCGATTCCACAAAGACCTATTCCAGCAAAAGAACGCTGAACCTTTTTGACACAGCAGAAAAATGTCTTTTGCAGATCAAACGGGAACAGGAAGAAAACAAAGCTTTTTTTAAACGGGACTACAAAAATAAAGAAGGGTACATATTTACATGGGAAAATGGAGAAGCCTATGATCCGAACTATATCACCCGAACCTTCAACCATGCAACCCGGGAGTTCGGAAGGCCGGAAATCACGCTCCACAAACTGAGACATAGCTGTGCTTCCATGCTCATCAATAAAGGATGGGATATCAAAAAGCTTCAATACTGGCTGGGTCACAGCGATACCCAGACAACCCTGAATATTTATTCCCATTTTGACAAACAGAGGCTAAACACCAGTGTCAATGACCTCTCCGAAATTTCCCTTGCTACAGCGGATCTTTTTGCCGGATAACCATAAAAAATCTGCTGGGGAAATCCCCAAAAAGCACTAAAAACAGATGCTAAAA
The DNA here is from genome assembly GCA_900553515.1 of uncultured Blautia sp. Classification (GTDB taxonomy): domain Bacteria; phylum Bacillota; class Clostridia; order Lachnospirales; family Lachnospiraceae; genus Blautia_A. The sequence goes on from USDN01000016.1 coordinate 4,041, forward strand.
ATTTTTTAGGTATGGGCAAGAAAAGTTTTGTGCAACGTTTTGTGTAACGCCCAAAAATCGAAAATTTCAGGGGTAATCAAAAGAGCTTTTTCAGGCAAAAGAAAACACCGGAGAAGCCCATAAAATAAGGCTTTCCGGTGTTCCCAACCATTTAGTCGAAGCGACAGGATTTGAACCTGCGGCCTCTGCGTCCCGAACGCAGCGCTCTACCAAACTGAGCCACGCTTCGATTTCTTTATTTATCAGTCACAACTCGCGACTGCAAAAATTATTATATTCATTTCAGGTGTATTTGTCAACACTTTTTTTAAAAAAGTTTAAAAAAATATCCAGAAAATGATTTCTCTGTTTCAAAAAATACAAAAACACCTGCAAATACAGCAAAATCCGTTGAAATCCCTGTTCTTTTAAGATATATTAAAATCATAATACCAAAAAAGAGGTAAATTTTATGGACGTAAAAAGCATCAGCACACACTGTACCCGGACAGAGTTTGTAGGAACTGCAGTTCTGGACACCATTGGACTGGTGATCTCGGGCATTGATGATACACTTCTCCAAAAAATGAATATCGGCACACACTATCATACGCTTGGACTTTTCAGTTCCCGTACCGGAGCAGCCGGACAGATCACTGCCATTGATGATGCCGTAAAAGCCACTAACACGGAAGTCCTCTCCATAGAACTTCCCAGAGATACCAAGGGCTGGGGCGGACACGGAAACTATATCGTCCTTGGAGGAAATGACGTCTCCGATGTACGCCATGCCGTAGAGCTTGCACTGGAGCTTACCGGGAAATATGCCGGCGAACTTTATATCAGTGAATCCGGTCATCTGGAATTTGCTTTTTCCGCAAGCGCAGGACCGGCTCTCCAGAAAGCGTTTCATGCAGAACCGGGACAGGCCTTTGGTTTTATGGCAGGTTCACCTGCTGCCATTGGTCTTGTTATGGCAGACACTGCTATGAAAGCTTCTGCTGTAAATATCATCAGCTATATGACGCCGGATATCGGAACCAGCCATTCCAATGAAGTGATCCTTGCTCTTTCCGGAGATGCCAGCGCCGTAAAGGAAGCAGTCCTTGAAGCCCGCCAGATCGGCCTCGAGCTTCTGATCGGAATGGGAAGCTACCCACAGATTCCGGGAACTCCTTATCTGTAAGCAGATCACTTTCCGAAGCAGTTTTTCAGTTCAGACGGATAATTTTACAGCTTTCATAAAAATGGTGCACCCTGTTTACGCAGGCTGCACCATTTTATTTACATCATTATTTAATTTAACTGATACACATCTGCATACTGAAGTCCAAAGCTAAGGGCCTCTGCATGGCTGTCAAAATAAATATCCACATGTCCATACGGCGTTCCCAAATCTTCTACCGTATACACAGTACCGTTGATCAAAAGCTGTGTTCCAAATGGAACTCCTGCCATAGCTACTGTATGTCCTGATGTAGGCATAGCTCCGCTTGCTGTTGCATTTCCTGCAGTTCCGCAGCACTGGGCACAGTTGCAATATGCTGTAAGAGTAAAGTTTCCAAGATATGTACCCTGTTCGGAATTTGAAGAACCGGAAGAAGTATCAGAGCTTCCTGCATTTTCGGATGTATCTTCCGATACACCTGTATCCTCCTCTGGAGCCTCTTCTTCTACTATAACATTACTGCTTGAAGAGCTGCTCTCAGAATCCATAGTATCTGTTTCCGGATCAAATTCCGGCTGCTGCTCTGCTGTCTCCTCGGATGCTTCCTGCTCCTGTACGGCTGCTTCTTCCGCTGCGGCCTGTTCTGCTGCAGCCTGGGCCATCAGAGAAGCAATGCTGTTGTCTGCACTATTTACCTGTGCCATAAGGATACTTGCTTCTTCCTGGCTGGCACTGATCTGGCTGATATAAGAATTAATACTGTCATTTGTTACAGAAACCAGCTGCTGTACTTCCTGCTGCCTGGCATTCTTCTCATTCAGCAGTGCAGTGATGGATTTAGATTCTTCTACTGCCTTTTCTTCATTCTGCTGGATATTTGCCTGAGTTGCCTCATATTCTTTCAGCATATTACGGTCATATTCAGACATCATGGAAATATTATTTGCCTGGTTCAAAAAATCAGCCAGGCTCTCAGATGCCAGAAGAGTCTCCAGCATAGAACTTCCGCCTTTTTCATACATGTAGACAATACGGAGTTTCATAGCTTCGTACTGGTCTTCTGCTCTTTTTTTCGCCTTTGCCAGTTCCAGCTGGATTTTTTTCAGCTCTTCTTCCTTCTCTGCCGCCTCTATACTAAGCTGGGAAATGCTGTTTGTCAGTTCATTATATTGTGCATCAAGTTCTGCCATATAGGATTCCAGTTCCTGTTTCTTGCCCTCAAGACTGCTGATATTTGCCTGGGTCTGAGCAAGTCCTGCCTGAGCTTCCTGTTTCTGGGCCTGAGCCGCTGCGATCTGATCTTCTGTGGAGGCAAAAACACCTGTTTCCATAGATACGACCAAAGCTCCGGCCAACATCAGTGAAAGAACTTTCTTCATACTCATATAAACACCTCGTCATTTTTTTCGTAGGACAAGTATAACAATATCACGAGAAAAAATCAATACTTTTATTTTATTTTTGTAACAAGTATGTAATATTTGGAAGAAGATCACAAAAAAAGAGAGCGTCCAAAGCCAAATAATCATCATTCTCATCCGCTTTAGAATCTCTCTTTTACTAAAACATTGCGTTTTTATTACAGATATCCGGCGTTATTCTGCTGCTGCCTCTTCCTGTTCGTCCGTCTCGCTCATAACTTCCTGATACTTATCCAGGATCAGTGTCTGGATCCTGTCTCTTGTAGCTGAATTGATCGGATGTGCAATATCGCGGTATTCGCCATCCGCAGCCTTACGGCTGGGCATTGCGATAAACAGCCCTTTTTCCCCTTCGATCACCTTGATGTCATGTACTACAAATTCATCATCGATGGTAATGGAAACTACCGCCTTCATTTTTCCTTCCTTTGCAACCTTTCTCACGCGTACATCTGTAATATTCATCTTTTTCTGCCCCTTTCATTTTACGTATATATTCCGATTCAAAAATCCTCAGATCACATAGCGTTCATTTTTTTCGACTACGATCTTTACCTCTCCGTCATTTGCACAGTAATTAGAACCTGCACGGATTGTATCTCTGCTTTCTACAATACAGTTCTCAATATGTGTATTGTCTCCCAGATATACGTCATTGAGGATCACAGAATTTTTGATCACACAGTTGTTGCCTACAAAAACATCTTTGAACAGTACAGAATTCTCAACTGTTCCATTGATGATGCAGCCACTGGCAACAAGACTGTTCTTCACCACTGCCCCTGCATTATATTTGGCCGGAGGAAGATCATCTATCTTTGTTTTTACAGCAGGCTCCTGACGGAAGAAATAATTTCGGATCTCCGGATCCAGGAATGCCATATTTGTCCTGTAATAAGCATCCGCTGTAGAAATATTGCTCCAGTAGGAATCAATTTTATATCCATAAATGCGTTTCAGATTTTTATAGCGGATCAGAATATCATTAACAAAATCGTGTCTTCCCTCCTGGGCAGTCCTCTCCAGAAGTTCTATCAGCTGTCTTCTGCGGATCACATAAATACCCGTAGATACCGTATTATAAGACGAAACGATAGGTTTTTCCTCAAACTCCTCAATACGGCAGTCATCATTCATGCGCAGTACACCAAAACGCTCCACTTCGCTCTGATCTCTGCACTCTGTACAGACTACAGTGATATCTGCCCGTTTAGCTATATGGAATTCCAGAACCTTATTGTAGTCCAGTTTGTAGATGCCGTCACCGGAAGCGATCACCACATAAGGCTCATGACTGTTTTTTAAAAATGCGATATTCTGATAAATAGCATCCGCAGTTCCCTGATACCACAGGCTGTTTTCCTTAGTGATCGTAGGAGTAAATACAAACAGTCCTCCCTGCTTTCTGCCAAAATCCCACCATTTTGAAGAACTCAGATGCTCGTTCAATGATCTTGCATTATACTGAGTCAGAACAGCCACCTTCTGAATGTGAGAATTAGCCATATTGCTCAGTGCAAAGTCGATGGCGCGGTAACTTCCTGCCACAGGCATAGCTGCAATGGCTCTCTTATTAGACAGCTCTCTCATGCGGTTGTTATTTCCGCCTGCCAGAATAATCCCAAGTGCTCTCATGCCTTATCACCATCCTTTGCCTTAATATTCTGTCCGCTTTTCAGCATTCCCTCCGGATAATCTTCCGGTACAGTCACACCTGAAATCGATGTATTTTTGCCGATCTTTACATTATCGGGGATCACGCTGTGTTCTCCGACTGTTGCAATACCAAAGGCATATACTGACGGCTTCAGCACATTAGGAGCCTCTTCTCCACAGCCCAGAGTTACATTTTTGCCTATATTGACATCCTCTGCAACAATGGCCTTATCCATTACCGTGCCTTCCCCTACTACAGAATTCCTCATGATAATGGAATCCCGTATCACACAGTTTTTGCCTATGACAACATTTGGACCGATCACAGAACGATGTACTTCCCCATAGATTTCTGCGCCTTCTCCGATCAGACATCTGTCCGTTACCGCATCTGCAGATACATACTGCGGCGGAATGATATCTCCCTTTGTATAAATTTTCCAGAATTCCTCGTAAAGATTAAATTCCGGTATGATATCGATAAGTTCCATATTGGCTTCCCAATAAGAACCAAGTGTTCCTACATCCTTCCAGTAGCCGTTGTATTCATAGGCAAAAAGTCTTTGGTCTTTCTCCTTACAGTATGGAAGGATATGCTTTCCAAAGTCACAGCTGCTCTGATCTTTCAGGGCAATAAGAGCTTCCTTCAGAACCGGCCAGCTGAAAATATAAATACCCATAGATGCCAGGTTGCTGCTGGGTTTTTCCGGCTTTTCTTCAAACTCTGTTACCCGTCCTGTCTCATCGGTAACCATGATACCGAAGCGGCTTGCCTCCTCAATAGGCACCGGCATACATGCGATGGTGATATCTGCCTTGTTCGCTTTATGGAAATCCAGCATCACCTCGTAATCCATCTTATAGATATGATCTCCTGAAAGTATCAGAACATAATCCGGATTATACTGTTCCATATAATCAAGATTCTGAAAAATGGCATTAGCCGTTCCTGTATACCATTCACTGTTGGTACTTTTCTCATAAGGAGGAAGTACTGTAACACCGCCTTCGTTCCGGTCCAGATCCCACGGAATACCAATTCCAATGTGAGTATTCAGGCGCAAAGGCTGATACTGGGTCAGAACACCAACTGTATCAATGCCAGAATTGATGCAGTTGCTCAGCGGAAAATCGATAATCCGGTACTTTCCGCCGAAAGCGACAGCCGGTTTAGCAACCTTCTCTGTCAACACACCAAGTCTGCTGCCCTGACCGCCAGCCAGAAGCATGGCAATCATTTCTTTTTTCATCATCATGCATTCACCCCTTGTATGTTATGATTTTCCATTATACCATACTTCACTATATTAGTGAACATTTTTTACAATAATTTGGCTTTATATTTGTTTTTTTTGGAGTAATTGCACATGTTTTTACTATGTTTTACCGTGAAGCTGCTTTCTCTTTGATCCTTTAATTTAAGAAAGACTTTTCATTTCATACGGATAGGGTTATAATAGGAACAGATTCATAAATGAAAATGAACAGGAGAATAATATTATGTATCAGATAGACTTCCATAAACCGCTTTTCATCCACTTTATCGGGATCGGCGGTATCAGTATGAGCGGACTGGCTGAGGTTCTTCTTGAAGAGGGATTCACCATCTCCGGCTCTGACGCAAAAGAAAGCCCTCTTACCAGAACTCTGGAAGAAAAAGGCGCAAAAATATACTACGGACAGCGCGGCTCTAATATTGGTCCCGACGTGCAGGCAGTGGTATACACAGCCGCTATCCATCCGGACAATCCTGAATTCGCCAGAGCAAAAGAATTAAATCTTCCCATGCTCACAAGAGCCGAACTTCTGGGACAGATCATGAGAAATTATGATACTCCTGTCGCAGTAGCCGGCACCCACGGAAAAACAACTACCACCTCCATGCTTTCTCATGTCCTTCTGAAAGGAAACTGCGATCCTACGATCAGTGTAGGCGGCATCCTTCCGGCAATTGGAGGCAATATCCGCGTAGGTCAGTCAGAAACCTTCCTGACTGAAGCATGTGAATATACCAACAGCTTTCTCAGCTTTTTCCCTAAGATCAGTATCATCCTGAACATTGATGCCGATCATCTTGACTTTTTTAAGGATATTGACGATATCCGCCGCTCTTTCCGAAAATTTGCCGAACTTCTTCCGGAAGACGGAGCCCTTATCATCAATGCCGATACTCCTGAATACCAGGAGATCACCAAAGGTCTTTCCTGCCGCGTGATCACCTACAGTCTGGAACACGATGCCGATTATACAGCTTCCGATATCACTTATGACGAATTTGGGCATGGCTCCTTTACTGTATCCTTCCAGGGACAGCCTCTTGGTACCTGCACCCTTCAGGTTCCCGGAATCCACAATGTATCCAATGCCCTTTCCGCAGTGGCAGCGGCACAGCTTCTGGATCTCTCCTGGGATGTGATCGCAGAAGGATTGAACAGTTTTACCGGAACAGACCGCCGCTTCCAGTACAAGGGACAGGTAGGCGGAGTGACCATCATTGATGATTATGCACATCATCCTACAGAGATCGAGGCAACACTCCATGCAGCCAAAAACTATCCTCACAAAAAAACCTGGTGTGTATTCCAGCCTCATACATACACACGTACCAAAGCCCTCCTTCCGGAGTTTGCACAGGCGCTTTCTCTGGCAGACCATGTTGTGCTGGCAGATATCTATGCTGCAAGAGAAACAGACACCCTTGGCATTTCCTCTGACGATCTTCGCAAAAAAATAGCAGAACTGGGAACTCCCTGCGAATATTTCCCGACCTTTGACGAGATCGAAAATTTTTTACTTGAAAATTGTACACAGGGCGACCTGTTGATAACTATGGGCGCCGGAGACGTTGTAAATATAGGAGAACAGCTTCTCGGTCAATAGTTATCCACATTATCCACATGTTTATGCACATTTCCCCCGTGCCAGACATGTGGATTTTTTTCACCTTTAAAAGCCGACATGATTCCACATTTTTTTCTGCCATAATCCACCAAAATATTGCAAAATAAAGGGGTTGCAGAATTTACAGACAATTTTCGCCAAAATTCGTTGTCCACATTATCCACATTTTCCACATTTTTGTGTGGAAAGTTAAAGGCCAAAATACCCTATTCTCATTTGAAAAATCTTGTGCTATAATGCAGTTGACTCGAAAGATATAGAAAGCGGGAGATCGTTCATGAGTATGATCACACTTCAGAAGCCCTCTCAGTCAGAGGTCACGCTTCTGTCCAATATATTTATAGACGACTACATGCCGGAGGCCAATGGTGAATTTGTAAAAGTTTATATTTATCTTTTACGTGCACTGTCCACTACTCCGGTTTCTTTTAGTCTGGAGGAAATGGCAGATCACCTGCTCTGTACAGAGCGGGATATTTTGCGTGCCCTGAAATACTGGGCTCGTCAGGATATTCTTGCCCTTGACTTTACAGAGGACAAAGTTCTCCGCGGCATTGCTCTCCTGCCCCCCGGATCCAGGGCTCCTGCATCAGAACCGGCAGTCCCTGCCGTCTCCAGGCAGCCGGCTCCTGCACAGACAGTTCCCCTCACTCCTGACAGAGTCAGGGAACTGAAACAAAACGAAGAAATCGTCCAGCTTCTTTATATTGCTGAACAGTACCTTGGCAAAACCCTGTCCCCTTCAGAAATCCAGAAGCTTCTTTTCTTTTATGACGGACTGGGCTTTTCCACGGATCTGATCGAATATCTTCTGGAATACTGTGTCAGCCGCAGCCATAAGAGCATCCGTTATATGGAAACCGTAGCTCTTGCCTGGGCACAGGAAGGAATCTCCACAGTGGCGGAAGCAAAAAAAACTAATGCCCGATACAGCAAGGATTACTATTCCATCCTGAAGGCACTGGGCATCACCAACCGAAGCCCGGTGGAAACAGAAGTCACTCTTATGGACACCTGGCTTAAAACTTATGGTTTTTCCATGGCTGTTATCCAGGAGGCCTGCACGCGGACTGTACTGCAGACCGGTCAGGCAAGTTTCCAGTATGCTGACAAGATCCTGACGGGCTGGAAAAAGAAACAGGTCAAAAGTCTGGATGATATCCAGGCCCTGGATGCTGAATATAAAAAACGCAAACAGGAGAAAAAGCAGGCCAAGGCTCCTGCCGCACCTGCTTCAGGCAACAAATTCAACAATTTCCAGCAGCGTGAATACAACTTTGACGAGTACGAAAAGCGTCTGCTGAACCAGTAAACACTTTCAGACAGGAGGGATAAGGTGCCACTGCAGAATTTTCAGTACGATGTGATCATGAGAGAATACAACCGTCGTCAGGCGCGTGTACAGCATGATCTGGAGGAACGGCGGAAAAATGCTTTTGCCAGAATCCCCCGTCTTTCCCAGATCGACCAGGAGGTAGCCTCTCTGAGCGCTCAGAAAGCCCGTTCCCTGCTCAGTGGAAAAAGCAGCTCTGTGGACGACCTGAAAAAAGAAGTGGCAGCTCTGGCCGGAGAACGCCGCTCTCTTCTGACAGCCGGAGGGTTTCCTGAGGATTACCTGGAACCCCATTATATCTGTCCTCACTGTCAGGACACCGGCTACATCGGCAGTAAAAAATGCTCCTGCTTTAAAAAAGCGGAGATCGAGCTTTTATATACCCAGTCCAACCTGGCAGAAATACTGGAAAAAGAAAATTTTGAGCACTTTTCTTTTGACTGGTATTCTGATACAATAAAAAACGAAGCAACCGGATTAACTGCCCGTGAAACTGCCCGGCGCGCCTATGATGCCGCCAGAAATTTTGTTCAGGACTTTGACTCCCGTTGTCAGAACCTGTTCCTTTACGGCAGCACCGGAGTGGGCAAGACTTTTCTTTCTCACTGTATTGCCCATGAACTTCTGCAGACAGCTCACTGCGTACTGTATTTTTCAGCCTTTGATCTTTTTGATAAAATGGCACAGAATACTTTTCATAAAAGGTCGGAACATGATCCGGGAGAAGATTTCATCTATGACTGTGATCTTCTGATCATCGATGACCTTGGAACAGAGCTTACCAACAGCTTTGTGTCTTCACAGCTTTTTTTGTGCATAAATGAACGTATCGCCCGCAGACGGTCCACGATCATTTCCACCAACCTGAAGCTGGAAGATTTTTCTGCAACCTATTCCGAGAGAACCTTCTCCCGGATCGCCAGCAATTTCCAGATGATCAAGCTCATCGGAAAAGATATCCGTATACAGAAAATATTTTTAGGAGGAAAATAAAGAATGGCACAGTTAAGCACCAAAGATCTGACAACACTCCCTGTAGGAAGACTGGGACTTATCCCGCTGGAAAGCTGCCAGTCACTTGGAGCAAAAGTCAACGACTGGCTTGCGAAATGGAGACGCGAAAGGGATCATCAGGAACTGAACTCCTTTGCTTTTGAAGGCTATCAGAGAGATTCCTATATCATCAATGTACAGAATCCCCGTTTCGGCTCTGGTGAAGGCAAATCTGTAATCACAGAATCCGTCCGCGGTGATGATGTTTATCTGATGGTTGATGTGTGCAACTACAGTCTGACTTACCGCATGGGAGGTTTTACCAACCTTATGTCCCCTGACGATCATTTCCAGGATCTGAAGAGAGTAATCGGCGCCATCGGCGGCAAGGCCAGAAGAATCAATGTCATTATGCCTTATCTTTATGAAAGCAGACAAAACAAACGTGTAGGACGTGAATCTCTGGACTGCGCTACTGCTCTTCAGGAGCTGACATCCATGGGCGTGGAGAACATCATTACTTTTGATGCACACGATGCCCGTGTCCAGAATGCAACTCCGCTTCACGGATTTGAAACTGTAAAACCTTCCTATCAGTTTATTAAAGCTCTTCTGAAAAATGAAAAAGGACTTCAGATCGACAACGAACATTTTATGATCATCAGCCCGGATGAAGGAAGTATGAACCGCGCTATCTATCTTGCAAACGTATTAGGCGTGGATATGGGTATGTACTATAAACGTCTGGATTACTCAAAACGCATCAACGGACGTCATCCTATTGCGGCTTACGAGTTCCTTGGACCGAAGCTGGCAGGCAAAGATATGATCCTCATCGATGATATGATCTCTTCCGGAAATACCATCCTTAAGATCGCTTCTCTCCTGAAAGAAAGAGGTGCCGGAAAGATTTATATCTGCTCTACTTTTGGCTTCTTTACAGACGGTCTGGAAAAATTTGATGAAGGATTTAAAAAAGGCTATTTCGACAAGCTCCTTACCACAAACCTGGTATATCAGACACCGGAGCTTCTGGAAAAACCTTACTATATCTCCTGTGATATGAGCAAATACATTGCTCTTATCGTAGACACCCTGAACCATGATATGTCCATCAGCCATCTGCTGAATCCTGTGGATCGTATCAAACGCTGCGTAAACAATTATATGGAGCAGAACAAATAACGGATTTTTGTTTTAAAATTCCGGCGATCTGAATATAAAAAGACTGATAAGCTGCGGATTCTCTATCCTGTCCACAGTTTACCAGTCTTTTATTTTCATCTCTCCGCTGAAGCGTTTTTTACAGTACTATTTTATGATAGGATATTCCATTCTTTTCAAGAATCTCCATCTCCCGCTGTCTGCAGCTGCAGATGATCACCTGACGCTTCTCTTTTGCAAGCCATTTAAGCACTGATGCAAGCCGTTCTTCATCATACATGCCAAATACTTCATCCAGGAACACCGGAAGCTTTTCTGAGCCGCACAGAAGCTCTCCTGCAGCCATTCTGAGAGAGAAGTAGATCTGTTCCACGGTTCCCCGGCTGAGATTTTCAAGGGCTACCGTCCGCTCTCCTATATTTACAGAAATGTGGAGATCTGCGTCGATCAGTATCTCTGTATACTTTCCTCCTGTGATCTCTCCCAAAATCTGAGAGATCCGTCGTCTGAGCTTCCATCCCACCTGATGATGAATATCCTTTGACAGTCTGTCGATCACTGTCATGGCAAGATTCAAAGCTTCAATCTCCATCTCTTCTGCAAGGGGATGATAGGCATGCTCCTCTGTTTCCTGATATTCTGTCATGATATTTTGAAGCGCTGTCTCTTTTTCCTTTCGGATCTCTCTCAGACTGTCACGGCTCCATTCCAGTTTCTCCTGTTTAGCCAGAAAACGATTCTTTTGACGTTCTTTATTCTGGAGCTTTTCTATTGTCCGGAGCCTCAGAATATAGCCGCCTGCCGCTGCCAGGATACCTGCCACACCTATGATCATAGCGAAAAATATGCTTTTGAAAAATCCTGCCACTGCAAGAGCGCCGCCCACACCCAGGATCAAAGACGCCGCCATAAGTATATCCATCTTCTTTTTTTGGGATAAAAGAGCAGAAAGGCTTTCCTCAACAGCACTTATGCCTCTCTCTTCTTCTTTTTCATACCGTCCTGCCAGATCCTGTTCCTTCACATCCAGATCATCCAGTTCCTGCTTCAGGTAATCCATACTGGAAAGCAGTTTTTCCTTTTCCAGTTCTGTTTCCTTTTTCTTTTTGTCAGCCTGAACCTGATAGCCTTTTCTGGACATTTTAAGCATCTGCATGGTACGTCCCAGATCCACAGAACTGTCTCCGGCTCCCTGATAACTGGCCATATAATTTTGTACTTCCCGGACAAGTTCCACTCCTGTGGTGCTTTTCAGCTGAGCAACGGAAACTGTATTTTCATAGACAGTTTCGCTGATGCCTCCAAGGACTGCCTCCAGGTCACCAGCCTCCACATCCATCAGTTCTCCGTCATCTTCACAGAAAAGCTCTGTCATCTGGTTTTCTTTATAAAAATTTCTGGTAAGCCGAAAATTCCTTCCTCCGTTTTCAAACCACAGGATCCCCCCGTAATCTCCAGGGTTTTCCCAGGGAAGATACAGCGAATAGGCATCTTTTTTTGCCGCCCGCCCCCTCTGTCTCTGGATTCCGTAAAGCATACTTTTTACAAAAGTATGTGTCGTCGTCTTACCGCTTTCATTTTCTCCACAGAGAACATTGATCCCTGGGGAAAACTCCATAGTCCGGTTATGGAGTCTGCCAAAATTTCTGACACTAATACGTTTTATAATCATGATCTTTTCCCATTATCGATTTAATATGCTGGTTTCAAGCAAGGCCTGCAGCCCATGATACAGTGCTTTTTCTTCTACCACAGTAAGTTCTCTTCCCATAAAGGAGCCAACATAGTCTCCAATAAGGGTGCCTGTATATTTCCGGTAAAGTTCCTCCAGGTCATATGCAGGCTTTGATTCATCCAGGATCTCTACAATATTCCCCAGTTTTTTCAGGCGTTCTGTAAGCAGAATCAGTTCCGGAGATCTCCAGCCCCTTAAAATGATCCTGTATATGTTTTTCCCGCCTCGTTTAAAAATCTCGTTTTTCACCATTTCTTCAAGAGAAAACTGGGTGGTGGTCTCCTTCATGGTCAAAAGAAGGTTCTGATAGCTTCTGGCTGCAAACGGTATGAATTTCAGACGTATCCGTCCTTCGTCATAGCTTCCGAGGATATATCCATGTTCTCCTGTATCATTGCGGTCAATAGGCTCCAGGGCGCCCGGATACAGGGCTTTTCCCCGGATCACCGCCTGCGGCTTATGGATATGTCCTAATGCAAGATAAGAAAAACCAGCTCCCACAAGACGTTTCATATCCATAGGGATATGCTTCTCATCTCCTCCATGGGCAAGAAGCACATGAAATCCAGGTTTATCTTCCGGTTTCCAGGCATCATAAAGAGGCTCCCGGATTTCCTGGTGCTGATAGCTCATACCATAAACAAAAGTATCAAGCTCCGGGATCTCCACACAGGAGCGCATCTCCTGTTCAAAAAATATAACATTTGGCTCCCATGGGAAGCCTTTATAAAAAGAGTCTTTTTTTATATAATCATGATTTCCTGCCATAAGGAAGATCCTTGTCTCAGGAATAGTGGAAAAAAGGTAGTTGACCTCCTTCAGTTCCTTTAGAAGCGGCTGTCGGTGAAAAAGATCTCCTGCTATAAATAAGAAATCCACCGGATCTCTGCGTACAGACGCAATGACCCGGCGGAAAGTCTCCCAGATCTCTTCCTCCCGCTCATGGCTCCAGGGGCAGCCCCTGTCAGGAACTGCTCCCAGATGTACATCTGCAAGATGAATAAATCTTATCATTCATTACTCCTTATAAATCACAGTTGTTTACTGTTCTCGGGAACGGGATCACGTCACGGATATTGCCCATTCCTGTCAGATACATTACGCAGCGCTCAAATCCAAGACCAAAGCCGGAATGGCGGGTGGAACCGTATTTACGAAGATCCATGTAGAATCCATAATCCTCTTCCTTCAGTCCAAGCTCTTCCATACGTGCCTTCAGCTTGTCATAGTCGTCCTCTCTCTGGCTTCCTCCGATGATCTCACCGATTCCCGGTACCAGACAGTCCATAGCGGCAACGGTTTTGCCATCCTCATTCTGTTTCATGTAGAAGGCTTTGATCTCCTTAGGATAGTCAGTAACAAATACCGGTTTCTTAAAGATCTGCTCAGTCAGGTATCTTTCATGCTCTGTCTGAAGATCACAGCCCCAGAATACCTTATAATCAAATTTGTCGTTATTCTTTTCCAGAAGTTCGATGGCCTCTGTATAAGTCACATGACCGAATTCAGAATCGATCACATGGTTCAGACGGTCAAGAAGTCCCTTGTCCACAAAAGAATTAAAGAAATTCATTTCCTGAGGAGCGTTTTCAAGGACATAACGGATCACATATTTCAGCATGTCTTCAGCAAGATCCATATTATCGTTAAGATCTGCAAAAGCACACTCCGGCTCGATCATCCAGAACTCTGCCGCATGACGGGTGGTATTGGAATTCTCTGCACGGAAAGTCGGTCCGAAAGTATAGATATTACGGAATGCCTGGGCATAAGTCTCACCGTTCAGCTGACCGCTTACAGTCAGGTTGGTCTCTTTTCCAAAGAAATCCTGAGAGTAATCTACATTTCCCTTGTCATCCAGAGGCGGATTCTGAGGATCCAGTGTTGTTACGCGGAACATCTCTCCTGCACCTTCACAGTCACTTCCTGTGATCAGCGGAGTATGCACATAGACAAAACCTCTCTCCTGGAAAAATTTATGGATGGCGTAAGCACACAGAGAACGAACACGGAACACAGCCTGGAAGGTATTTGTCCTTGGTCTTAAATGTGTCATAGTCCTTAAATATTCCATGGTATGACGTTTTTTCTGAAGGGGATAATCCGGAGCTGACACGCCTTCTACTGTCACCTCTGATGCCTGGATCTCAAAAGGCTGCTTTGCTTCAGGTGTGGCAACCAGAGTTCCCTTTACAATAATGGCAGCGCCTACATTCAGCTTGCTGATCTCTGCAAAATTCTCCATAGTGTCATGATATACGACCTGCAAAGTATCAAAGCAGGAGCCGTCATGAAGAACGATAAATCCAAATGCTTTGGAGCCGCGGACACTGCGGACCCATCCGCCTACTGTGACTTCTTTATCCAGAAAAGTCTGGCGGTCTGTGTAAATGTCTTTTACTGTTGTAAGTTTCATAATCTATTTCCTCTCTCTGTTTCATAAAAATCACAAAAAGCGAAGCAGACGCCCAGGCGTCCGTTTCGCTTTCTAGTATATCCCATTCATTGTGTTCCTGCAAGGTGTAAATACAGGAGTTTTCCGGAAATCCTGCCAGTTCCGCAAAAGAAAACCCCTCCGGCAGAAAATATCAGAGTTTTTCTATAAAACGCATAAAGGCGGCTCTGCCTTCCTCTGTACATTTATAAACGCCGGCATCTTCCAGTACATGAACGAATACGTTACCAACTTCCTTCTGAAGGATCTCATGGATATTCTCTTTATTGATATCCTCATATTTCGGAAGGAATTCCTGTACCCACTCTGCATGCTTTTCAATCTTTTCGTTGGAAGCAATATCCTTTCCTTCCAGGATATATTCCTCCAGAAGCTCCAGCTCTTCTTTCAGACGTGCCGGAAGCACAGCAAGTCCCATAACTTCAATGAGGCCGATGTTTTCTTTTTTGATATGATGGTACTCTGCATGAGGATGGTAAACGCCAAGAGGATGCTCCTCTGTGGTGATATTGTTTCTCAGAGTCAGATCCAGCTCAAACATCTCTCCCACCTTACGGGCGATCGGAGTGATGGTATTGTGGGGCTCGCCCTCTGTCTCTGCAAAGATGAATGCTGCCTCATCTGTATATCCTCTCCATACTTCCAGTACATGGGAAGCCAGAGCGATCAGGCGCTTTTCGTCTTTATGGCGGATACGAAGAACAGAAAGAGGCCATTTGACAATGCCAGCCTCCACATCTTCATATCCGGGAATGGTCACATACTTCTCAACAGGAGCTTTTGCCATGGCAAAGGTGTAATGTCCGCCCTGGAAATGATCATGACTTAAAATAGAGCCTCCTACGATAGGAAGATCCGCATTTGACCCCAGGAAGTAATGAGGGAACAGTTTCACAAAATCAAAAAGCTTGATAAATGCGTTTCTCTCAATCTTCATTGGAGTATGCTGTCCGTTAAATACAATGCAGTGCTCATTGTAATATACATAAGGAGAATACTGAAATCCCCATGGACTGTCATTTACAGTGATCGGAATGATTCTGTGATTTTCCCTTGCCGGATGGTTCACACGACCTGCATAACCTTCATTTTCCACACAGAGAAGACATTTGGGATAGCTGCTTGCCTTTGCATTCTTAGCTGCTGCTATGGCTTTCGGATCCTTTTCCGGTTTGGAGAGATTGATGGTAATATCAATATCCCCATAGGGACTTTCCACAGACCATTTCTGATCTTTTTTTACACGGTAGCGCCGTATGTAGTCACTGTCCTGGCTTAATTTATAGAAATAATCTGTTGCCTCTTCCGGGCTTTTCTCATATCTGTCCCAGAATTCCTTCTGGACCTGAGCAGGTCTGGGCATCAGACAATTCATAAGACGGGTGTCAAAAAGATCCCTGTAGACCACACTGTCTTCGATGATTCCTCTTTTTACCGCTTCATCCAGAAGTTCTGCCAGAGTTTCTTCAAGATTTACTTCTGTAAAAGTCTCTTCCGGTTCCTGATACTCTTCTTCATGAAATACATCCAGAAGAAGGTTGATTGTGTAATTTTTTTCACACTCCGGTGTCAGACCTGTTTCGATTCCATACTGTACCAGTTTTCTGATGCTTTTACTTAACATGCGCTTATCCCCCTGTTCTTTATGCGATCACATGAGCTCCGTCACCGATATCTACTACATAAAACTCGGCATCATGGCCAACCTTTTCTTTATACTGTTTTCCAATGGTATCAATAAAGGTGTCTACTGCATCATTTTTTACAATGCTCACTGTACAGCCTCCGAATCCGCCTCCTGTGATACGGGAACCGATCACACCCGGGATCTTCCATGCAAGGTCTACCAGAATATCAATCTCTTCACAGGAAACTTCATAATCGTCACGGAGAGAAACATGGGAAGCATTCATAAGACGGCCAAATTCTTCTACGTTATCTTCTTTCAGGGCTTTTACTGCCTTGATAGTACGTTGGTTCTCGTAAACAGCATGTTTTGCACGTTTGCGGCAGATATCACTTGTAATGGCATCTTTATGTGCCTCAAATTCTTCCTCGGAAAGATCTCCAAGAGTTTTGATATCAATTACCTTCTTCAGTTCCTCAAGAGCTGTTTCGCACTCGTTTCTTCTGTCATTATAGGCAGATCCTACCAGGCTGTGTTTTACTTTACTGTTGGTGATCACGATTCTTGCATCTTTCAGTACTACCGGAGCATATTCGTAGTTCAGTGTACTGGTATCAAGGAAGATCGCGCAGTCTTTTTTGCCCATAGCGCTTGCAAACTGATCCATGATACCGCAGTTCATTCCATTAAAATTATTCTCAGAATACTGTCCGATCAGCGCAAGATCCTGCATGGAAAACTGTTCTACGCCAAACATATCCTTCAGCATCAGTCCTGTCAGAACTTCAAGTGAAGCAGAAGAGGAAAGTCCGGAACCATTTGGAATATTTCCATAGATCAGGAAATCCACACCTGTATCAAACTTAACTCCCCTTTTTTCAAATGCCCACATCACTCCCTTTGGATAGTTTGTCCATCCTGCTGCATCTGACGGGACCAGATCATCCAAAGAAGTTTCGATCACACCAAGTCTGGTGAAATTTGCAGAATAAAAACGAAGCTTTCTGTCCTCTCTTTTTCTTGCAAGTCCATATGTTCCAAGAGTCAGTGCACATGGAAATACATGGCCTCCGTTATAATCGGTATGCTCTCCGATCAGATTTACACGGCCCGGTGCAAAATACTCACGGATCTCCCCGCCTTCACCGTAAACTTCTTTGAATTTCTCCATCAGCTCTTTCTGCATATTGCTGCCTCCCATTTCCGAAGAATCTTTTCTTCATTTTTCTTTATTTTCAGGAGTGCTGTGTTTAATATTTCACAGCCTCCAGATATGTGATAAAAACATTTCCGGCTTTCTGGAACAGTGTCGTACTGTCGTTCAGACCATAAGGCTTCACTTCCCCTGTTGCCGGATCTAAAAGCCAGGTATTATATTCATCGTATCCCACGATCACTCTGCTGGAATTTTCGCCGGTCTTAACGATCACGGCTCTCTGAGCGCTGACTTCATAAAGAATATTTTCCAGACTGCATCCGGAAAGATCTATGATCGTTCCCTGATCTCCCATGCCTTCCTGAAGGACTTTTTTATCCCAGGAGCCTGTCCTTATAATATCAGGGATATCTTCTGTATTCAAGGTAATCTGTGTTCTGACATTTCCCCTTTCCCATACATACTGCTGTGCACGGTTCAGCACCACGCCGGTAAGAGCATCCGCTCTCTTTACAGCAGCAGCCGGATTGGTCCATGTACTGTCCAGTCCTCCTTTTCCATATACATAATACAGTTCTTCTTCCGGAGTTTCCACCTGAAGTTTTACCACATGCTCCTTTACACTGCGCATTTTTGCATGAAGGATCAGAGGTTTATCTGATTCCGGACTGTCTTCAAAAGTCAGACGGGTCATCGTTCCCTGTCTGTCTGAACTGGTCTGTTCCACAGACACCAGTTTAGCAGTGGTATTTCCATTATTCATGATATTATCTTTTTTTTGGACAGAATAGCCTTTTTCCGTCTTTGCCGCCAGCTGGAATTCCATTAAAGTCCTTCCAACTGTCACATCAATGATATAAAGCCCCTCCTGATGGTATTCTTTTTTCACATTCCCCTTAAAATCTTCAATCTTAAAGGAAGTAAGCCCTTCCCTGGAGTGGCCGTTTTCATCTGTGATAATATCCCCGCTCTGCAGAATACCGTAGATCAGATCCTCGTTCATAAAGCCCAGAGTACGAAGCTCCTGTGCTTCTGCCGGGGCTATCATCCTGGTTTTCTGGGAATCAAAATCCATCATTTCTATCTGTCCTGCATTTTCTCCCTGGGATACGATCCAGGCTGCGTGAGCATTGGTATCAGAAACCACAAAGTTATCACTGTTGATTCCCTCAGCCAGTATCTTATAACTGCTCTCATCAATGTTGATCTGGTAAAGATCCTTTGCCAGCACCAGGAACAGCTGATTTTCCTTATTTACATAAGAGAGGATCCCCAGATCATCATTGAGGAACTCATAGGATTCCGTACTTGGTATAAATACTTTTTCCTCAACCATATTCTGGTCATTGCTGTAGTGATAAACCCCCACGCCACTGTATCCTTCATGATTTCCACGGCTCATATAACCATAGACCATAAAGTTTACATCTCCGTCTTTTTCCACACTGAGAAGCTTGATCCCATGATCTGTAGAGGCGTCCCGGAAATCGCTGTTTTCCTGTTTTCGAAAACTGAACACATCTACAAATTTACCGTTTTCCGGAACATAAGTCCAAAGCTCTCCCTCACGTACAAAGGCTACTACTTCAGCCTCTTCATTTGTCATATAGGAAACCTCTTTGTCTCCCACCCCAAGAAGCAGACCTCTGTCGCTGATCACAGAAAGCCGGGGATCAAAAATCTGAGATGCAGAACGCTGAAAATCAAGAAGCATGATCCTGGATTCCGTATACCGCATCCTGAAAAAATCTGTTACATTATAATATTCTGCTTTTCCCTCATCATTATTTGCTGTGATCTCATATTCCAGCTGAATACTTGCTGTAGTTTCATTTATATCCTTGATCACCGGGATCCCCTCCCGGGACATCTGGGGAAGAAGGTTTCCCCAGCTTACGTCTGACAAAGCAGACGAAATACTGATATTGTTAAAATTTCTTGCTCCGCTCTCAGAAACCTCCAGATAAACGGACAGATCATCGGCCATAGTCTTGTCCATACATTTCCGGGCAAAATCTTTTACAAAAGCCACATACTCAGAAACTTTTGTAACCGAACGGGAAACTACTCTTGTATAGTAATAAGCCTCTCCCGTATCTGTATCCAGCGTAATCTGCATAGAATATTCCTGATTCATCAGAAGGCCGGAACTGATCTCTACGGATGTCCTTAAATAGCCTTCTGCTTCCTCAAGGGCATTGATCTTTCTGTTTTCGATCACCTTTCTTCCATCTGAACTTCGTATCTCATATGCAAGACTTTTCACTTCTGACTCATGAGGGTCGATCACCAGTTTAAGCTGTTTGGTCGTGTCAAGAGGTGTCACGCACTCCCGGACAAAATCTGCCTGCATAGGCTCCCGATATCCTTGCATAAGATTGGACAGCGTTCCTCCAAAATCCACCATAACCTCCGGCAGGACAGGATTGTTCATATCCGAACGGTCGTCTGTTGACCGGCTGTTCATCAATATCGCAGTTCCGGCTACTCCAAGGATAAATACCAGGAACAGCACTCCGAACCTGGGGAAAAATCTTTTCATTTTGTATTATACATCTCCCTTCTCAGGATACAAAAGCTTCTCCAGTGTCAGATCTCCGTGAATGGCCTCTGTCATGTTCCGGAGATCCTCCATTCCCTGTTTTTTTCCACCTTTTACCGCACGGATCAGAAGATTCTTAGGAGTATGCTCCATATCAATAAATTCAAGGATCTGCGTAGTGTATCCTTTGGATTCCAGAAGATTCGCCCGTATGCCGTCTGTGATAAGAGCTGACAGACGTTCCTTTAATATTCCATATTTTAAAACAGGTCCTAAAAGCTCACTGCTGATCTTTGCATTCAATTCATGCTGACAGCAGGGAACTGAAAAAATAACCTCTGCATCCCACTCCACAGCCTTTGCCAAAGCATAGTCTGTTGCCTTGTCACAGGCATGAAGAGTCACCACCATATCCACTTTCTGAAGCCCCTGATAGCCTGCAATATCTCCCTGGAGGAAATGAAGCTTATCATAGCCGTAGCTTTCTGCCAGACGGCTGCAGTTCTCAATCACATCCGCCTTCAGATCAAGGCCAATGATATTTACATCATATCCCCGGAGCTCTCTGAGGAAATAATACATAGCAAAAGTCAGATAGGATTTTCCGCAGCCAAAGTCCACAATGGTGATCTCTCTGTCCCTGGAAAGTTTTGGAAGAATATCCTCAATAAATTCCAGGAAACGATTGATCTGCTTATATTTGTCATAAGATGATACATGTACTTTACCTTCCGGACTCATAACCCCTAAGTCTACCAGAAACGGCACCGGGGTACCCTCTGGAAGAATATACTGTTTCACCCGGTTATGTGAAAGGATCTTTACGTTTTCCTTCACTTCATGAGGTTTTACTTTAATCGTCTGCTTTCCTTTTTTGCTGACCAGAACACTTCCATCAGAACGGCGTCCCTGAACCTGAAGCTGGGAATAGTCTCCGGAAAGGCACTGTTCCATATAAGAAAGGAGTTCTTCTCTGGTATAGTTACTGTGCAGGACTTTCTGTCCCACTGTAGAAGATGCCTGGTAAAGGATCCGGCCCTTCAGTTCTACAGGGCGGATCCGCACTCTTGTAGGAATATCTTTTTTTCTGCTTCCACTAAGTACTGCCAGGATCAGATCCTCACTGATCTGATTTTCCAAAAATTCCTGTATTGTTTTCATACTTTTAACCTCTAACTATTCAGCAGCTGCTGCCCCATACAGATCTTAAAAATATCTGCTTTTAAGTTTCAATAGCCCTGACAGCGTTTTTTCCTGCAGCGCCTTTCGGAAATATCCTGCCAGAAAAGTACCTGGAGCAGTTCATCTGACACTTCTTCCATTCCATTTTTTTCCTGAATGACATACTTTACCCGTTCATACTCTTTTCTGAACATCCACTGATCCGGATATTCATCATAAATCCTGCTGCCCTGATAATCCAGAAGGTCACACTCCTCACGGATATATTCCTGAAGCTTTCTGGCTGTCTGCGGATACCGGGATCTCATCAGTTCCGTTTCCCTTTCCTGCTGCATCTCTCTGTCATACATCTCGGAACCCGCATATACTGCATAAAACGGAAAAAATTCATCATGATACATAAGCTGCCGTCTTCCTCCCCTTCTGACCTCTGCTTTTAAGCTATGCAGATATCGGCTGAAGGTTCCAGATCCTGCTGAAATTTTTCTCTGATCGATCTGTCTTTTTTATCCCTGGATATTTCTTAATATTCTTCTGGTAAGTTTTACACTGTGCTGGATCGCCAGTTTTTCAAATGCAGGATAATCTACATGGGCGCTTCCATCTGCCTTATCGGAAATAGCCCGGATCACCAGAAATGGAATATGGTTCAGTACAGCTGCATGAGCAATGGCTGCCCCTTCCATCTCTACTGCATAAGCTCCGAATTCATTAACAATAAAATCCTTCACTCCCTGGTCTGCCACAAACTGATCTCCGGAAGCGATCCGTCCTTCAAATACCTGGATATCCGGATTGACTTCTCTGCATGCTTCCACAGCCAGACGGCGCAGAGCCTCATCACTCTGGAAAGAAAACTGTTCCATCTGCGGAACCTGGCCCTTTTTATATCCAAAAGCCACTGCATCCATATCATGATGAACAAGATCTGTAGAAACCACGATGTCTCCAATGTTAATATCATTATTCAGACTTCCTGCAATACCTGTATTAATCACAACCTCCGCCTGAAAATCATCTGCCAGAATCTGTGTACACACAGCTGCATTCACCTTACCAATACCGGATTGTACCACCACCACATTTTTTCCTTCCAGAGTTCCTGCATAGAACTCCATAGATGCTTTACGTGTGATCTCTATATCCTGCATCAGCTCCTTCAGTCCTGCAACTTCATCAGCCATTGCTCCAATAATTCCAATACGTCTCATTATAAAACTCTCCTTTACAGGCAAAACACCCTGTTGTCTTCTTATTTTTTAAAAAAGTGAATTGTTCCTTTTCAGTTACCGTGAACGAAGTGAACAGTAACGCCTTTTCACTTATGTATTATAACAAAAGTTCCGTTTATATGGAAACTTTTTTTCAATTCTGTTATAATGTCTTACGGTGTTACTGTTGCTGTTCACAGCAACGTGCCGTGTAAACAGCAGCGTGTTACTTTTCACAATCATCTAGGAGTTATATATTCAGATCAACCAAAGGAGGAACAATAGATGATTTTCAAAACAAAAGGTGTCTGCTCCAGCGCTATTGAATTTGAGCTGGATGACGAAAAAAAGATTCATAATGTCAAATTTCAGGGTGGATGCTCTGGAAACACACAGGGTGTCGCCAAACTTGTAGAAGGAATGGATGCAGAAGAAGTGATCCGTCGTCTGGACGGAATCCGCTGCGGTCATCGCCCAACTTCATGTCCTGACCAGTTATCTCGTGCCGTAAAAGAAGCACTGCAGTAATTAAAAAGCTGTGAGCTGACATATCCGCCAGTTCACAGCTTTTTTATTCACTCCATCAGATTCATTTCTCTTTTTATCTGTCGCTTCTGTCCCATTTATCACAAAGGGATTGTATTTCCCTGGAAAAGCGTTCCAAATCCTTATTTGCGCATCCCTCATTCTTTCGGATCACTGACATAAGTCTCTGACCCATTGCAACCAGTTTCTGGAAAGCCCGGGCAGCTCTGGTACTCTTCGGTGACATATGTGTCTTTTCAAGTTTTACACCAGCTGTTTCAAAAATACAGACATTGTCTTTCAGATCATACACCGTTCCACTGAAAGGCGCAACTGCATCCAGTCCCTTTTCTTCACAAAGTCTCTCTGCAAAAAGATCTGTTACCGTATCTTCACCATGGGTCACAAAAACTCTTTGTGGTTTTTTATCAAAAGCACCTATCCAGTCAAGAAGTCCATTTACATCTGCGTGTCCACTGATTCCGGGCATCTGACAGATTTCTGCAGCCACATAAACATCTTCACCAAAAAGCTTTACCTCTTTTGCTCCCTCAAGAAGTGATCTTCCAAGGGTTCCTACTGCCTGATATCCAACAAAAAGAATCGTATTATTTTTATTCCAAAGATTATGTTTCAAATGGTGTTTGATACGTCCGGCATCGCACATTCCACTGGCGGAAATAATCACCTTGCATTCTTCGTCAAAATTGATCGCCTTGGAATCTTCACTTGTAACAGAAGTTTTTAATCCCGGAAAACTTATAGGATTGATCCCCTTCCGGATCAGAGAAATAGCCTCCTCATCAAAACAGTCATAACGATGCTCCCCAAAGATAGTAGTAGCCTCATTTGCCAGAGGGCTGTCTACATATACTTTAAAATTCCCATGTCCGGTAACTCTTCCTTCTTCTTTGATCTGCCTGATAAAATAAAGCATTTCCTGTGTACGGCCTACAGCAAAGGAAGGAATCACCAGGTTTCCGCCCCTGTCAAAGGTCCGCTGGATCACATCACTTAAAATTCCCACATAGTCTGGTCTGTCTCCATGGCTTCTGTCTCCATAAGTAGATTCCATGACTACATAATCCGCCTCATGCAGATAAATAGGATCTTTGATCAGAGGCTGTGCCGTATTTCCAATGTCTCCGGAAAAAACAATTTTTCTTTCTTCCCCATCTTCCACAATGGTAATCTCAATGCTTGCCGACCCCAAAAGATGACCTGCATCTACAAAACGTACTGAAATTCCCTCTGCCGGAGCTATGATCTTTTCGTAAGGACAGGGAACAAAATTACGAATTACTCCCAGTGCATCCTCCATCGTATAGGCAGGTATAAATTCCGGTTTTCCCTGACGACGACCCTTACGATTCCTCCACTCCGCCTCGAACATCTGGATATGGGCACTGTCACGGAGCATGATATCGCACAAATGGCAGGTAGCCTCTGTGGCATAAATCGGACCCTGAAATCCTTTTGCATAAATTGCAGGAAGATTTCCGGAATGATCCATATGCGCATGTGTCAGGAGCACAAAATCCAAATCTCCCGGATTTATGGGGATTTCCTTATTTTCATAATAATTAGGTCCCTGCTCCATACCACAGTCTACCAGAAACTTCCGACCGGCAACCTCCAGATAATAACAGCTTCCAGTGACCTCATGTGTCGCGCCAATAAATGTAATCTTCATATGAAAGCCCCCTTTTGTCAGACATTCTTTCTGTTATAATATATTTTGTAATTATTATACACGATATCTCTCTTTTTTAACAGTTATTTTTCAAAGAAAAAGAAGTCAGTACGAGGCAGGACTTTAAAAGCCCTGCCTCGTAGCTGGAATTCTGTCGTATAATTTTTTGTTTGCTGGTTTCAAATCTAATTATATGTACGAATATTCTTTTTTACATCTTAACCTGTGCGAGTTCTGCTGCAAACATTTTCCGCTGTCAGGATGGTAACGGTGTTTACAATTATTTTTTTATGATTTCATCCCGCAGTCCGCGTCCATGTTTCGCTATTCAATTGTAAAAGTATTCCTGATCTTCACCACCTGCCCGCTTCCCGCGCATAGCGTCCCTGAAATACGCTGGAATGGAGACGAGGCTAGTTAGTTGATCAAGATACCTTGAGTCAAGGTTGAAGTTGACTCTTTAGAACCGTCCTTGGCTGCATGATAGCCGCGGACACGGTAATACGTACCGCTTGGAACAATGACTGTTAAGCCTTTGCTGAGGCTTGTAACATTATTAGCTGTGAATCTCCAGTATTTATATGTTCCATAACTGCCATCTTTTTTCTGCTCCAGATATAAATATAAATACACTTCATCGCAAACATGATGACACTGAGTCACTCCATGAATTCCAATCTCGTTACTAGAAATTCTCTGAACTTTTACTGTTCCTGAATTCAAATGATTACCACGAAGGAAACTATATTTGGTATCTTCTGCATAGTCCTCTGTAGTTTCTTCCACAGTTATTTCATCCAAAATACTAGATGCTTGCACCATACTTACAGAAGTGCTGAACATCATAGCCATCATTCCCACTGCAAGTCCTACTCTCAGCTTTTGTTTCCATTTACTTATTTCTATCACTTCCTTTTTCTTGTAAACATCCCTTACATACTTAATACGACCATTTCAAAAATAAATCACGTTTAAAACACCATATTTTCTAAAATGTTTATAAGTTCTTTTTCATCTATTTTTCCAGATAAGGAATATACAACATCATTAATTTCCCATTGTGCAGTATAACTTGGTATTTTATCCTGCTTGTTCTGAATATTTTCAATCACTACTTTTATTCCTTCTTTATTTTTTATAATATTTTTGTTTTTCCTCCCATGCATACTTGTAATTTTGCTTGCCGTATCTTCATTCTGAATATCTGCATATAATACAATTATATTTTCCCCATACTCATACTCAACTCGAACTAATCCTACTGTTTCATTTATTTCATAATTAAAAAACTCAAAATTTCCTGGTCGATAATAAAATTCCGGCATATCAATCCCTAATTGGTTTTCAATATCTTCAATCGCCTCATATTCGTCCATGTTTATATCTTCATTTTCATCATCGTTTCCTACAACTATCCTGGTATCATCTCCTGCCAGATAGCGTATTCCTTTTACAAAATAATTTCTATTCGCCTCGCTTGTCATACTGGCCGCAAATATACACGCACAACACAGAATCGCCACACCGGCCACTCTTCCAAAACAGATTTTTCTGTGCAGGGGAACAATTTTTGTCCGAATATCAGGTTCTATATCATCTTCCTGATATATACCATCTGCCTTCAAGCGATTTATCAGGTCCTGATAGGAACGTACTTCCTCTTCATCCGTAGATTCATAAACCTCCGAATCTCCGTCTGCAAAAAGTTCCCGCTCCATCTCTTCAGCCATTTTAATATACTGTTCATCCAGAAATGAACTATGTCCTTGTTTTTTGTCAGATGCCTGATTATTTTTCTGTTTTCCATTTTTTTTGAATTCTTTTCTCATTGTTTTCTCCCAATGATCGATTCTCTGACATTTATGTTTTCGTTTTTGATTTTCATGTTTTTTCAACCATTATCTTTTCTTGACAATTCTGCCTTGTTGGTTCATATTTATTGGTAACAAAAAGATTTTTCAGGAGGAATTCCCTATGAAACATATCGTGCTTACCGGCGGCGGTACTGCCGGACATGTCACTCCAAACATTGCAATGATTCCTGTTCTCCGGGAAGCCGGATACAAAATTTCCTATATCGGCTCTTATGACGGAATCGAAAAAAAACTGATCGAAGAACTGGATATCCCTTATTATGGAATCTCATCCGGTAAATTAAGACGGTATTTTGATGTAAAAAACTTTACAGATCCCTTCCGTGTATTAAAAGGCTTCCACGAAGCAAAAAAACTGCTGAAACAGTTAAAACCGGATATTGTCTTTTCCAAAGGCGGTTTTGTTACTGTTCCAGTGGTAATCGCGGCAAAAAAATGTAAAGTCCCTGCAATTATTCATGAGTCTGATATGACTCCTGGACTGGCCAATAAATTATGTATTCCTTCTGCGGTAAAAGTATGCTGTAATTTCCCTGAGACTGTCAAAAATCTTCCACAGGAAAAAGCCGTTCTTACCGGTACCCCTATCCGAAAAGAACTTCTCAGCGGAGATAAAGAAGCCGGACGCCGTTTCTGCGGATTTAACTCTGACAAACCGGTTCTTATGGTAATTGGCGGAAGTCTCGGGGCTGCCTCTGTTAATAAACATATCCGCAGTATCCTGCCGGAACTTCTTAAGGAATTCCAGGTAGTACATCTTTGCGGAAAAGATAAAACCGATGAGTCTCTCACCGGTACAGAAGGCTATGTTCAGTATGAATATATAAAAAATGAACTGGCTGATCTGTTTGCACTTTCTGACATTGTCATTTCCAGAGCCGGTGCAAATGCTATCTGTGAAATCAGCGCTCTTCACAAGCCCAATCTTCTGATTCCTCTTTCTGCAAATGCCAGCAGAGGTGATCAGATTCTCAATGCCCGTTCTTTTGAACGTCAGGGCTTCAGTATGGTACTGGAAGAGGAAGAAATCACTGACCAGAAGCTTCTGGACTCTATCCGAAGCCTGTATTCCAACCGTCATTCTTATGAGGAAACAATGGGCGCAGGAAAGCAGATGGATTCCATTCATCACATTCTTTCACTGATCCAGGAGTGCACAAAATAGTCCTTTCAGGAGCATAATATTTTATGCCTTTCGAAGTTTTTCTAATTCTTTCTTCATCCACTTTCTTGTCCGGAGGATTCTGTTGTTCACATTATTTCTTGTGATACCATATTCCTCCGCGACGGAATCTGGAGAACGGCCAAAATACACAATCTTAATCAATATTTCATAATTCACAGGATTCTTACGGCGGAGCTTATCCAGTATACGTTTCTTATATTCGTTCTCTTCTTTACGGATCACAATATTTTCCACATTTACATTTTCTTCCGAAATATCAATAGAACTTTCTTCCTCAGATATACAATATTCATGCCGTTTCCACGGTTTCTTGATATAATCTTTCGCCTTATTCACAGTTGCCATGAATATTAACGATTTGATCATCCTGTCATTTGTCAGATCCAATGTATCTCTGATCTCATAAAGATGATAAAAAACCTCCTGACTGATATCCTCCGCCAACATTTCATCCTTTACAATCTTCCTGGCAGAATTTACAGAAAATCTATGGTATTTCTGATAGATCTCATTAAAATTCCCGTTTCTCATCTTCTGTATAATTCCCGATCCTTATTTTATCTTTGCCAGAATCTCATCTTTCACCTCATCGGTGAGTTTTCCCGGAGTCCAGGTCAATCCAACCTTATCTCCTTTATATCTGGGGATCAGATGCATGTGGAAATGAAAAACCGTCTGTCCGGCAATCTCTCCATTATTCTGGACAATATTAAACCCATCACATCCCAGCGCTTCAGTCAGCTTAGAAGCCATATGTTTTGCAAGGATCATTGCCTTTCCTGCTGTTTCATCAGCAAGCTCATAAATGTTGGCTGCATGAGTTTTGGGCAGGATCAAAGCATGTCCCTTACTTGCTGGTCCAAGATCCAGGATCACGCGAAAATCTTCATCCTCATATAAAGTTGCTGAAGGTATCTCCCCGTTGGCAATTTTACAAAAAATACAGTCCTCCATACTGTTCTCCTCCTTGTTTTATAAAATATTTTCATTACCTATTGTCTCGTATTTTGTCGATTTTTTCAATACGAAATTTCTTGATTCCCGTAAATATGAATGCTACACTGCACACGAGGTGACAGACTATGCAGGAAAAATCAAGTTTAGAACAACAGAAAAAAGATCTACAAATGACTCTCTCAAAGCTTACCCACGAAATCCGCAATCCCATTGCACTGATCCAAAGTGAATTGCAAATGATAGAATCTGCCCATCCGGAAATAACCGATTTTGACGGTTGGTACCATGTCATGGAAAACCTGGAATACATCCGAGATCTTCTCAACGAATTATCTCAATATAATAATGCAGACCATCTTACACTCACTCAAACAGATATGACTGTCTTTTTGAACAGTGTTATCGGTTCCTTCAAACCTGCTCTTGATTATCTGGGAATTTCTCTGATCACAGACATTCCGGAAAATCTTCCCCTCCTTTTTCTGGACCAGGTTAAAATGCGTCAGGCATTCCTCAATCTGCTGAGAAACGCGCAGGAATCCATTCAACACTCACATGGAATCATTACTGTTTCCGCATTTTCTTCTGACAATAATATTTCTATCCGAATCAGTGACAATGGATGTGGGATGACAAAATGTCAGTTAAAAAACATTTTTACTCCTTTTGTAACCTACAAATCAGAAGGCACTGGCCTGGGACTGTCTGTCACCCGACAGATCATACAAGCTCATAAAGGCAGTCTGCAGGTTCACAGTATTCCCGAAGAAGGAAGTACCTTTCAGGTTCTTCTCCGAGGCTGACCTGCAATAACCGCCAGTATAAATCCCGAAGCCAGCCCTCCAAGATGTGCAGCATTATCAACACCTGTACTGGCAAATCCAAAGTAGAGAGAGAAAACAGCCATTATGAGGATCTGCTTTATAGACAGATCCTCCAGGCGTCCCTTATTCCGGATTACCACAAAGATCATAGCTCCCATTACCGCAAACACTGCGCCGGATGCACCAGCCGATACAGTATAACTGTTTTTTCCAAAATCTGCGGCAAGAGATATCATATTCCCCAAAAATCCTCCTGCCAGATAAATGAAAAGAAAACGCACCTTTCCTAC
Source organism: uncultured Blautia sp. (assembly GCA_900553515.1). GTDB lineage: Bacteria > Bacillota > Clostridia > Lachnospirales > Lachnospiraceae > Blautia_A. The sequence goes on from USDN01000016.1 coordinate 33,913, forward strand.
CACTCGCTCCAAACGGCTTCCGAGGACAAAAAGCACCAGCATATTATTTATCAGATGTTCAATTCCAAAATGAAGGAACATACTGGTAAACAGCCGATATACTTCTCCCTTTTCCGTGATCAGAGGAGGATACACTGCTCCCCATCTTATCATATGTTCAATATCCTGTGAAAAACCAGTAAATTCCACTAATAAAAAAACTGCAATATTTATCACAACTAAAATAGCCGTTACCGGTTCTTTTTTGACTTCTTCCAAAAACTCACCTCTGTCTGTTTTTTTCATATTTTACCAAAAATAATTTTTTATGACAAGACAGATTGATTTGTTATGTCAACCATTTTAACGATCCTATTTCAAAAAAACATACCTGGCCTGAGCAAAGTCTACTTCATCTTCATCCTGAAGCAGATATTCCTCATTTCCTTTCAGCATTCTTCCATTTACAGCTGTTCCATTTCGGGAATTAAGGTCTGTGAGATAATATCCATCCTCTTTTTTTCGTATTCTGGCATGGACACGGCTGACTGTTGGGATCGGTATTACTGCATCTGCAGCATTGATCAGTTTCCCTACTACCGTAAGATCCCGATCCAGATAAATAGTCGCAAGTTCTCCAGGCTCTCTGCTAACAAAACTTGCCGGTCCCTGCTGCTGTCCGGCCGACAAAACCATAGTCTCTCCAAAAAGTCCCTCTTCTCTGACTGTTTTGTCAAACAGCGCACCAGTCTCTCCTACTGTTTCCTCTATCATTTCATCTTCCTGCATCTTATCTGAAAGATCCTCACTGCTTTTCGGTTCATACAGCGTCATTTCTCTCTCAGACAACTTATGATTTGCTTTTTTTCTCCACATTTCCGAGTTTTTCTGTTTTCTTTTCCTTTTTTCCAATGCCCAGACCGCCAGTGATCCCAAACCAAGGGCAAAAATCCCGGCTGCTATAGCTGTTTCCACCGGCATCCATGGAATGTATCCTGCAGCACTGGCCAACAGAACAATCAAAAGCAATATAATCCCCATCACACAAACCACTATATTTTTTATTTTTCTGTTTTTGGGGATATCTGTATTTTCTTCTTTCTCAGTTTGTCCTGACACTTCTTTCCACTGAACTGTTTCCGGTTCTTCTTTTTCCGGTTCTGCTCTCTTTTCTGTTTTTTCTTTTATTCCAGGATCAGTCTCTTCTTTTTTTATTTCTTCTTTATGATAAACGGCCGCCTTTACTGTTTCCAACTGAAATCCCGGCTCTAATGCCTTTTTGTAGATCCCATATCCTAATACTACTGCCTGATCGTCTTCATGATCCAATTTCGGAAGAATATATTCTGTCAGTTCTCTAAACTGCTCCTGTATCTCTCTGTGAAACCCTGGAAGACAACAGAAATACACTTTTTGAGATTCAATATCCAGATAAATATATTCCGGTCTGAGGATCAGCTGCTCTGGGTTCATTAAGAATTCTGTCAGTTCCTCCATAACATGCACAAATCCTCCAAAAACCATTTGGAGATCTCTGCTGCCAAACTTTTTCTCCTCATATAAAACCGATAAAGGCTGTTTTGAAGTAATATCATAAGAAAAAAAATGACTTCCATCCAGGCTCTGGATCCGGCATTTTAAAATAGATGGTATCACATTTCCTGCCAGCATCCGTACTTGATAAGCTGCTGTATCCACAGCAACATCCTCCTGAAGGATCAGGTAATTATGATCCATATCTCTTCTGAATTCTGTCCGCATTATTTTCCTCCTGTCAATATATCCCCTGCCGCCTTCAGATTACGGATCCAAACAACCGGATCGATCACTTTTGATGTTCCTTCTGCCTTTAATTTCCAGGAAAAACCTCCAAAAACAGCATTGGTATCCGCAGTATAGGTTACTTTTATATTTTTCCCTTCCTGTACCTGTATCTTAAGATTTTCCGCCCCGAAAAAACCTGTATTTCCTAAAGCCCGGCTGCGTACTTCTGCCGCCTCTTTTGCTTTTCCATCCTCCCTTATTCCTTCCATGCTCCCTGTAAGCGCTGATTCACAGGCTGCTGCTGTCAGCCAGGCCCTGTTATGTACAAAAAAACAAAGATAAAGGATTCCGATTACGGTAATCAGCACCAGGGACATTACACAAGCAGCCTCTACCGTAAAGCTTCCTCTTTTTAAAAACTTTTTCACTGCAGTCTCTTTCACAGTAATACACCTCCCACATATGCCAAAAATAAAAATGGTACAAAAGGGATTTCCGTTTTTCGTTTCTTTCTGAACACTGTCAAAAGCAATATGGAAACTGCTGCTGCCATGAGCATACTGAAACAGACCATATTGATATAATCTTCCATTGGTATCATCATTCCCAGAGCAATAAGGATCCATCCGTCTCCACTTCCCAAAGCCTCCCTGGAAATAAAAGATATAAGCAGAAACAAAAATCCCATCACCAGAGGGATCATCATATCCCAGAGTTCCCGTTTAGATGCAATGCTGAATACTGCCCCTGCACATGCATAGATTCCTGTAAGGGACAGCGAAATCTCTTTCTTTCTGAGATCCATCCCTGTATTGACTGCCAAAAATAACATGGTACACACTTCTTCTATATTCATTATATCCTTCTCCCTATCCACAGGAACCACAGACTCCCATTCCTTGTACTTCAGAAAGTTTCACAAGACGTACTGTCCTCTTCAGCCCACTGCATGATTCCCTGTTATGATATCGGTTTCCGTTTTTAGTAATATAGACCATACCTGCCGGCTTTTGATTTCTGCTGCAGATTTCACAGGGATCATATTTTTCTCCCTGTGCGTTATGGGCCGAAGCTATACTGGAACCCGGTATCTGGTTCAAAGCTACATGCAGATATCTGCATCCGGGGTTTCTGTGATATACAGAACCAGATTCTGTTACATAGACCATTTCTTCCGGCGGTTTTTCACCTGCGGAAAATGTACTGTGATCCGTCCCTGTCCAGGTATGGACCTTAACAGTATTACGCATCCATACTTTTGGCATAGGGATCAGTCCGCCTACCGGACTGTAAGAATATACATCCGGTACAGTCAATTCGTCTGGTCCCTTCCCATCCAGCATATATGCGTACATTCCTGCCTCTTTTGCCTTCTCGCATAATGCATGAAGGTGTTCTGACTGAATCTTATAAATATCCATAAAAGAAATCAATGTAACCATACCAAGAAAAAATAATGGCAGTACCAAAGCAGTTTCCACTGCAATACTGGCTTTTCTTATGAAAGAGGCGCACAGAGATGCCTTTTCAGAAGAATGACCGCCTCGCCTGTTCATCGGGGGAAACAGGAACCAGAAGCGCAACAGAGTACATATCCTTTCTCTCCTTTTACTGTCTGTCCAATAATCTTGATCCTTCCCATTTACAAATTTATACTTCTTCTGAAAAAACACCTTTCTGCACCTCTTTTCTCTTTTAACGGCCGATTAGATATAGCTGTATTGTTTTTTTACTGTAAACGTCTTTTTTCTATTTGCCCTTACATCCACAGAAGCCTCTATTGCCTCTATACAGTGATCCAGTCTGAATTCCTCCTGTCCGGTACTGCTTCTGATACACATCTCTATCATATCCATTCCTCTGCTTACTTTATTTTTTTTCGTCTCAGATGCGATCATAAGCTGAAGATATTCCTCATAGGAGAGTCCACTTTCATCATCTCTTCTCCCGCTGTCCAGCATTTCCATAAGATCAGCCAGATTCTCCAGCGCCAGCTGCCAGTTTCCGGCATGTTTGACCAGGGGCACCTTTCCTCCATGGAACAATTCCCTGAGATCCAGAAGGCTTTCTCCAAAAGACCAGCACAGAAGAAGAGCCGCTTCTATGATCACCGACGCAGGAGGCACCAGAAAAGCTGATGCAATAGCAAGAGCCAGACTCTGCACCTGTGCCCTCTTTACTGGATCTGTCATAAGATATGCTGCATTAACTCCTTCTCTGACCATAAGAAGCCTGCCTGCCACAGCCTTAAGATTTTCTCTGTCGCTGTTCTTCCCGCACAACAGATATTCTTTTTGATATTTCAGATCACTGTCAGCCGGTACGGTATAGCTTCCCAGTCTGTCTGTCAGATACTGCTGAAATAACAGCTGTGAAATATAAGAATCATCTTTTTGAATACCCTCCGACAGTCCCATCCCAGTTTGACATCTTCGTCCGGAAAGTAATGAAGATTTTTCCACTGTATTTTCCGAAATCCCCTTTTCAGCAGGTACGATAAGATCCAGAAGGCTCATATTGCGGATTCTTTTCAGAACCGGTATAGGGTTCACTACCTGCGGCGGCTGATTTCCATCAGAAATTTCCGGCTCCCCGGTCTGTCCGCCATTTTCTCCTGAAGTATTCTCCTCTTCCTGGCGAGCTGCTTCACTGTTCTGCGCTGCTGCATCCATTTCTGCATCATAATTCTCAATAGACTGATTTTCCTCCGCCTGGCTCCCTGTCTCCTCCGCTTCTCTCACACGTTCTGTCTGTTCCTGAAACCGGTCTATCAGACTCTGAATCCCCTGAATTCCCAATGTTTTTTTCATATATGTCACTGCCTGCCGAAAAAAAACTTCTCCATCCTGATCTGTTGCCAGCCGATAGCCGGAAAAACCGCCCTGTTTTACAGACAATTTCTGACTGTTCTGATTCAATAGTGGTTTCATATAACTTTCCAGTTCATCATATATGGAAGACAAATTCATTTTTCCCTGATTTCCGGATCCATTAAGAAAAAAGAGATCATAATCTTTCAAAAGAATACGATCATACTGTCCAAACAGAGAATACAGACCAATATCCATACTGTTAAGAATCTGTGTCCTGGCAGCAGCCATCCTTACGGATTCAATACTGGTGCATACCAGGGACAGAAGAAGACTTAATATCAATGCCAAAAATACTGTGATACTGCCTTTTTTCATAAATATCCTTCCTTTCTGATAGCCTTTTCCGGATCATAAAAACGGCTGCGCCATAAGACTTCTGTTTTCTGTATCTTTTAAATAGAATTACTTTGCTTCGTGATTTTAGCCAGGATATTTTTTACCAGGCTCGTAAGCTGTTCCTTAAAAATAATCACAAGACCGATTAATACCACAAGAATCAGAATGATCTCAACAACGCCTACCGCATCCTCTTCCATTACAAAACTCTTTGCCAGTTCCCATAATTTCTTCATAATCTCACCTCCATATTTATCTCTATCCATAAAATGACAGAAATGCAGGGATCATGATCACAGCCATGACTACTGCAAGCATCATTACCATAGGTACCAACAGTTTGGTTGCCGCTGCTTCTCCAAGCACACGGGCTTTTCTCTTCCTTTCATCCCATGCCTCCAAAGCTTCTTTTTCCAGTAATTCTGCCAGTCTTCTGCTTCCCTTTTGGAGATTTTGGATAAGAAGTGTCGAAAACGTTCTGTATTTCATTTGACCGCACCGCTCTCCAAATCTTCTGTAGGCTTCAATTTCTGCCACACCGCTGTCCATTTCATTACAGGCTGCTGCCATGGCTTCATATGCAAAACGCGAAATTTTTCTTTCTCTCCGTCTGTAATCGGCAGTAATCTTTTGAAAAGCTTTCCTCGCAGTCATTCCCGCCTGTATCAGCAAGGCAAATTTCATAATGATCCCAGGATAATCCATCAGCAGCTGTTCAGACCGTCGGATTTCTTCCTCCTGTTTTTCTCTGGTTTCTTTCAAAAGTAAAAGAAACGCCGCAAAAAATCCCAAAGAAGCCAGCAATTCTCCTGTATGTTCTTTTGGTCTTTCCCACTCCAGCCTATGTCCCTCCCATTGAGAGGGGAGATAATAATAATCCGGATCCTGTTTCTCCTGATTGTATTTTTCCAGCATTTCCTGAAATTCCCGCTTTTTGGTGTCCTGTGGATTCTCTTTCTCCAAGGATGCTTCCTGTTCTTCTGCTTCGCTTTCCTTTTGAGGGATCTGTACCTTCAGAGAGCCTTTATTCTCTCCGTCCACAGAAACCATATATTCCTGTTCATAGATACCGGAAGCATCCCTTGGTATCCTCAGACCACTGCTGTCAGCGCTTTCTCCTCCCTTTAAAGTCAGAAGCATCCCCAGAAGATTACAGCTGATAGCCACTGCCAGAAATAAGCGGGTTCCTTTTTTATCAGCCAGAAGTTCCCAACGGATCCACCCGGCCCTGCTGAGCAGTACCAGGCCAAAAGCCGCAGTAAAAATCACTATATGTACCCACATATTCTTTCTCCTGTATGTTTTTCCACATCCTGCATACTCTCACACTTCAATATCCACAATTCTTTTCCCCATCCAGTATGAAAGCATATAAATTCCAAGACATACTGTCATGGCAAAAATTCCAAATGCATTTCCATAAAGGATTTCCAGAAAACCCGGTGATGTAAGCTGCAGATAAAGTATGATCCCTGCCGGCATAAGACTCATAATCGTCTGTTCCGCTTTCTTGGCAGATAGAGTCGCCTCAATTTCCTTTTGAACATCGATCTTGTCCCCCAGCATCCTGGCAGAAGTCTGTATCACTTTGTCCATATCTCCGCCGGTGCGCTTTGCAGTACTGAAAACAGCTGCAAAATTCTCAATATCCTCAATACCGCTCCGTTCTCCAAAAGACAAAAACAATTCCTCTACAGGAACACTGACTTTTTTCTGACTTTCGATATATCGAAACTCCTGTACGATATCCGCATTCGCTGGATAAAGTCTTTCCATATCTCTTCGGCATGCCGTCACAGCATTTTCCACCGAGTATCCGGCCTGTACGGCAACACTGAGAGAATTCAGAGCATCTCTGAACTGATAATTCAGTTTTTTCTTTCGCTCTTTGATATGCTGTCGTTTTTTCATTCTGATAAACAGAACTGCTGCCGGAACTGCCGCCAGCATACACCACCAGTTTTGATAAAACAGATAATCTGCCGCTCCACACAGCAATGTGCTCTGCAGACAATATTTAGCTGCTTCCTTTCCTGTAAAATGATATTCTTCATAATTTTGTTTTCCATTATCCTGATTCATATGTTCACCCCTGCCCGTATCAGCTTTTCACGATCACAGAGTTCTGCAGTCTGTACCAGACCATGTCCCTCTTCCCATTGATAAAGTGTTTGTGTAATGATCTCATTTTCCTTAAATCCACAGACCTCTGCGATCTCCAGCACCTTTCTGGTTTTATCCCGCATGCGCCCAAGATGTATAAGGATATCCACCCCGGAGGCAATCTGCCTGCGTATTGCCTCCAGAGGCAGATCTACCCCCATCAATGTCATAGTTTCCAGACGGCTCAGCATATCCCGGGCAGAATTTGCATGAGCAGTACTAAGGCTGCCTTCATGCCCTGTGTTAAGCGCCTGAAGCATATCCACCGCTTCTCCTCCCCGGACTTCTCCAACCACAATCCTGTCTGGCCTCATTCTCAGTGCTGTCCGTATAAGATCCCGGATACTGACGGAAGCAGCCCCTTCCATATTTGCCATTTTAGCTTCCAGACGTACCAGATTCTGGATTCCCTGAAGTTTTAATTCTGCATTGTCTTCAATGGTAATAATCCTCTCATCCTCTGGAATAAAATTAGATAATGCACCCAAAAACGTAGTCTTCCCGCTGCCTGTACCTCCTCCGATCACTATAGAATACCGTGCCTTTACAAGAGCTGCCAGAAACCCGGCACACTCACGAGTGATACTTCCCAGAGCTATCAGCCTGTCCATTGTGATCGGCTTGTCTGGAAATCTACGTATGGTAAGAATCGGACCATTTAACGCCACAGGTCTGATCACTGCATTTACTCTGGCTCCGTTTTCCAGGCGGGCATCCACAATAGGCATAGATTCATTGATCACACGATTGCATCTTCCTGCAATCTGCTGAATCACATCCTCAAGTTTATCCCGGGAAGTAAAACATTTGTCCCATCTTCCAAGCTTTCCATCTCTTTCCACAAAAATAGCATCCGGACCGTTTACCATGATTTCCGTGACAGTCTCATCTTCGATCAGTTCCTGAAGTACATCCAGCTTGCGCACAGAATGAAACAATTCCTGTCTCAGCTGAACTTTTTCTTTAAGTGAAATACAGGAATCCCGCAAACGGCTTAAAATAAGATGATCGATTTCTTCCAGAATCTCTCTGTCTGTCATCTCCCTGGACATATCCAGTTTTTCCATCAGAAGCTCCCTGAGCATCTGAAATGTTTCTCTGCTCATATCGTTTCCTTTCTGATCAGTTCTTTTACATAGTCTCCCAAACCGCTCCATGGGAGCTGATCCACATAAAGATTTCTTTTCTCCAGCTCACTGTGAAACGGAAGCTGCAGCTTCACCATTTTTGTTAATATCTGGGGATACTCAAGCGCTCTCAGCAGACTTTCAAACTGCTCAATCTTACAGCAGGATATCTTATCCGCCAGAACAGGCATATAGATTCTGCCGCACAGATCCAGAATCTGAAACATCTCGTCGATCCCATTTCCAATATCCAGTATCAGTACCTCGTAAGGGCTATGCAGCGTAATCTCCTGGATCAGACAGATCCAGTCCTGCCAGGGCGTTCCTCTTATATCAAGAGGCGACTGTACCGGAGGAATAAAATCAAGCTGCCCCACTGTCTGCACCATACTGTTAATCCGTGCAGTAAGATTCTGTTCTCCCTGGCGGACATAATATAAAAGATCGCTGAGATTAGCCGGAAAGCTTTTTCCAAACAGATTTTCAAAGCCTGAATATTCCTCCATATTCAGGTACAATACCGGTCTGTTTTTCCCAAGAAGCTGCCCCAGAGTAAGGGCAAAAGATGTTTTAAGACATCTTCCTACCGGTGAATAGATTCCCAGTACTTCTGTTGTCTTTTTCAAAACAGGAGACTGCATTGGCAAAATGGAGGTCTCTTCTCCATAACATGCCATGACTTCCCGTACTACCTGTGCCGAAGACTGATATTTATAAACCTCTGCATAAGGACTTTTTGCCGGAGAGCATACTCCTTCTGTAAGAACAATGATTTTGCCAATGTCCAGATCTCGAAGTTCTCCGCACACAGCTTCCTCTGCGATCAGAAGAAGTTCGATCCGATGATCCTTCCCATAAGCTATAAGACTTTCCGACCCGGTAAATGCCTGTACCTCAAAAGGCAGATTCTTTTTTCTGTTTAGATAATCCATAAAATTCCGGGCATATTCCGCCTCTGGATCACAAATTGCAAAAATATGCTTTTTCAATATATACCTCCTGCATAAAGCATCACACTCATAAATATAGGAACTGTAAAGTGAAAATTTTCCAACGCAGATCCTTTCCTGTAATAAGGTTTCCTGATCCCTGTTCTCAGGTAATCTCTTATGTAAGATTCCAGATACCGAAATCTTTCTGCCGGATTTCCATATAAAATAAGCAGCAGCAATGAAATAACTGCTCCTATAAAAAATGAAACTCCCATGCAGCGCCAGACAGACTCCGGCCCCATGATTCCTCCAAGAGTACAAAAAAGTTTAATATCACCTGCTCCCAGCATTCTGAACAGAAACAGTCCTCCAAGAACCGCAGCAGGAATCAGAGCTCCAAGAATAAACTCCCTGAAACAGAGATCTTTTCCGCTGATACTGTACAGAAATCCTGTCAGCAGAGAACAAAGAATCCAGCCATTGCTGATCCGCATGCTGGCAATATCCATCACAACTGCAGTTCCCGCAATCGTCAGCACCAGCATTTCTTTCATTAAAATCCGGTATTTCCTCCTTTCTTCATATATCTGTTCTGAATAAAATAAAATGGGATAGATCCGTCTGACTTGACGGCAGATATACCAGAAGATCTCTGGTGAGTCTTATTATATGTCATCTGGATTTATATGTCCAGAAAATTCGTTCTTCAAGTTTCGACATGTTTTTTTGACAGATTATTTCAATCCTGCCTCTCATAAAAATTTCCTGCAGGCAATCTCCGTCTTCCTTTTTTAAATAAATTCTTTCATATTATATTGCATAATTATTTATAATTATGTATAATATTTATGTTTAATTCACTTTTTTTGCATAATATTCATTCATGTAATTACGCAGGAGGTTCTGATGATGGAAACAAATATAAAAAAAATTGAAGACATGTCCTTAAATGCGTGGCCGTCACACAAAATGGAACTGTATGACGGATGGATCCTGCGTTTTTCTTATTTTTATACTCACAGAACCAACAGCGTGGAGCAATTCGGAACCTCTGCCCTTCCATGGAGGGAAAAGATCCCTTACTGCGAACAGGAATATCGACGGCTGGGAACTCCGGCTATCTTTAAAATCAGTCCTCTTGTTTCCCCTGATTTTGATTATACTCTGGAAAACCGCGGATATGAAATCCAGCATACTACAGAAGTTATGACCCTGGATCTGGCACATACCCATTTAGATGACTGCTGTGATGATGTCATTCTGGCAGATAACATTCCAGATGACTGGATCACCAGCCTTTTTGACCTGAAAGGAATGACAGACCCTGTACACAGAGAAGTAGTCCCATCCATGTATCATGCCATTCCCAAACCCACCATCTGTGCATGTGTGAAAAAAAACGGGCAGATCATCGCCACCGGACTTGGGATTCTGGATCGCGATTATATCGGTATCTACGCAATCCATGTAAAAGAAGAATTCCGCGGACAGGGACTGGCACGCCAGATCTGCATTGGGCTTTTAAAAGAAGGAAATAAAAAAGGAGCCGAACATGCCTATCTTCAGGTTGTAAAAGGCAATACTGCTGCCAGAAGGCTCTATTCCTCCCTTGGATTTCAGTATTTTTATACCTACTGGTTCCGTGTACAGCCTTCTGCCTGTGAGAACTGTCCTGCTGCAAAACATGAAACTTCCCACTTATCCGTCTGAAAACACAGAAAGACAAATCAGACAGTTTGTACAAAATGTACTACTTTTCTAACAAATAAAAAAATACAGGTACTGACACAGAACTCAGACATTTCTGTCTGTATCCGGGGTTGTATCACCTCCGCCTGTGTCAGTCCCTGTATTGGGGAATCAGTTATGTAATTGTCAAAATCTTATTATTCTGCCTGTTATGCAGCTTTTCCCATGATCTGCGGCGTTGTATTTCCTGAGACGATAGAAGTCAGAGGACTAAAATACAGAAGGCAGGTCAGTACACAGTAAACAGGCATCATGATGGCAAACTGAACCAGTCTTCCCGGCATGATCGCATAAAAAGAATAGCCAAGGAATATCACAAGTCCTGCGGTTGTCAGTACGAGAGAGCAGAGCGCTCCGGTACAGATAATGGAAAGAGAGATCCCAACTGTCTTTCCTGTTCTGCCTCTGTTTGCATAAAATTGCTTTGCCAGCGCCGGAAGCACGCCCCAGAGGATCGCTGCAAGCGTAATAAACGGATTTACGGCATATCCCTTGATAAAGCAGCCAATGATGTCCGCGCATCCGCCACAGATACCGCCGGCCACAGGGCCCATCCAGAGACCTGCCAGCACTGTACATACAGTTCCTACCGTGATACGGTAGGGTCCCAGCTCTATCACAAAGATTCTGGAAAGTACAAGCTGCATGGCAACCAGAAGTGCCATGAATACAAGGGTTTTCACGTTACGTACAGAATGATTGTTTTTCTGCATAATAAAAACACCTCCATAATGGAATTTATTGAAATAAATAATATTCCCTCCACATTATGAGATGTTCTCACATGCAGCAACGGGTGCGGAAAATATATCGTAAGCCTTCCTCATGATGTAAACAAGCTTTTCGTTTCACGGCGACTCCCCAGCCAATGAACACTTAACGCATAAATTCCTACTTCGCTATTATTTATTTTAAGCACAGTATAACACACTTTGCAGATATTTCAATATATTTCTGTTATAATATTATCAAACTTTTTACCCCTTATATTTTTCTGTATAAAAACATATTTTTTTGTCATACTATTCCTGAAAACCATTGCCAATCACACAAAGGAGGGGTATCATGGAACAAGAAGAAAAACAGGATTCCTATTCCAAAAAGAAACAGAATCCCTATAATGTATATTACGAAAATTACCTGGACACCAACGCCTGTACCGAATGTACAGGGCTGATGCCAAGAGTTGCCCGTGACAGCGAACAATGGAATGCCTTCCGCGATGTATTTGATTTCACCGCCAAGCCTCCGTCACCCACAGGCAAGCAGGACTGACCGAAACGGTATCGCTATCCTCCGGTAATTTTTGTACCGGAGGATCATTATGAAAAAATTATCTGCTGCACTAATCTGTACAGTCTTTCTCCTTTCCGCAACTGGCTGTGGCGCTCAGGATAAAATTAAAGACCTGGTCACTGCCGGTGATCCTGAGATTCAGGAAGAAGCTTCCCTTGCCCCCCGTGTATATATGGATGAGATCCGCGGAACTGTAAAAGATTTTACCGGAAACCGTCTGCTCATTCTGAAAGACGAAGTCACCTATGATTTCGATGTATCACAGGCAGATCTGGAATGTCAGGGCGGAATCATTACCGGAGACATGATCAATGTCATTTATGAAGGCCAGTTAACCGGTACCGATACCAGTACAGTCAAAGCCCTTAAGGTAGTAGATGCCTACCACAACAAAACGGAACTGAAAGAAAAGAAAACCTACGGGCAGGTACAGGGACTTACAGAAAATACCATCACTCTGAAATCCCGCTCCGGAAAAGTTGCATCCTATCCTATTACAGGAACCGAACAATATTATCAAAATGGAATACGGGCAGGCTCCTGGGTCTATCTTCATTTCCGCGGAAACTTTGGCAGTCCGCTTTCCGATGATCCTAATCTGTTAAATGCCCGCCATCTGAAAGTCCTCAGTGTTTCTGACATTGATCCTGTGAAAATACCTGCCCCCACACCTACCCCCGCTCCTCAGGATCAAAAAGAGCAGCAAAAAGAACAGCAGCTCCGCGGGGTGATCAGAGGCGTCCATATGAACACACTGCAGGTTTCCCCTGTAAATTCGGATACTGTACTGAAGCTGGACATGTCTTCTGTTCCCTGCCATTTCAGCGGTGGACTGTCTGCCGGCTCCCATGTCAAAATTACTTACTCAGGTAAATTTAACGGAACTTCCACAGAAGGTATGAACATTCTCGGAATTACCGGAGAAGTTCCGGAACAGCTGAAAAAAAATGCCGTATCTTTTACCGTATCCGGAGAGATCACCAGTTCCACGGCAAACACCATCACCATCTTAAGCTATGATGGAATGCCCCTGACATTCCTTACAGATACGGCAGTCAATTCCTCCACAGGCGGTCTGCTGACCGGAAGCAGCGTAAAGCTTACTTTTAATCCTGCAGACTCCCGGAATTCCAACATTTATACCTGCATTAAGATCGAGGATGCCTGAACCTCTCCCGGATTCCGGATTCCCCCTGTCTGAGCCAGTCCTCCACAGAGGAACCGGAACCCAGGATCTCCCGAAAAGCTTCATATTCATCCAGAATTCCCTGCCCATGAGGCACCATATAGGCGCCGGCATCGCTTCCAAGCGCAGCCTGTGCCTTTTTTTGAAAAGCAAGACGAAGATTATCTTCAGCATTTTTTATAATAGGAGCAAGTATCTCATCCGCATACCGTCCGCAGCCTTTCAGATTGCGGACAGTCACAAGAGTAGGCACCCAGATGGTGTGACTGTCTGCCAGCATGGAAACACATTCCTCATTCATATAATTCCCGTGCTCCAGAGAATCCACTCCAGCCTCTATGGCTGTCTGCACGCCATAAATACCGTTGGTGTGGCTCATAACTGCAAATCCCTCTTCGTGGGCAATATGGACCATTTCTTTTACTTCCTCCCGGTCAAGAGGAGTTCCTGTCACCTTTCCATGATCGTTAAAGTCCAGCAGCCCTGTAGTCATGATCTTAATAAAATCCGCTCCCTTTTCTGCTGCCTCCAGAACCAGTTTATGATATTCTTTCATATTGGCGAAACCTTTTCCCACAATGCTCCCGTAATGCCCCTCCTTATGGATTGCAAACACAGGAGTACGGTAATCGATCCCGTATTCCGGCGCAATTCTTTTTGCCAGCAGAGAAACGCCGCAGTTATCTCCTCCGTCCCGTACAAAAGAAACCCCTGCCTCTCTGTAGGCTTCCAGACAGCTTCTGACCGCTTTTTCTTCCGGATTCTCTTTATGGCGTTCCACCGCCTGACGATAATTGATCCCGTCCATCAGTACATGAGCATGACACTCGCCAAACATAATTCTTCCTCTCTTTTATTTCTCAAAAAATCTCCGGATTTTTTCCTCGTCCGCCTTTACAGATCCCTGTACAAAAAACGGTCTGCCTCCGCCTCTGCCATCCAGAGCCGCATTCATTTCTTTTGTAAACTGACGAAGATCTCCGTTTTTCTCGCCTATAGCATATTTATAACTTCCATCTGGATTTTTAGAAAACACCGCACAGCATCCTGCACATTTCTGCATAACCGCATCTGCCATTTTCCGCACACTGTCTCCATCCAGCCCTTCATGAAAAAGCAGTACGCTTCCGGCGCCTTCATATCTTGCGGCCTCTGTTTCGCACAATTGCTGCGTAAGATGGAGGAGCTGTCCTTTCAGCCTGTAATTTTCTTCCTGAAGACGTTCTACTGCCAAAGCAGTTTCCCCGATCTTTGCTGAAAGCTTCACGGATACCTGACGGTTCTGCTCGTCGATCCTGTTCAGATATTCCAGAACACGTTTTCCGCTGATCATCGTTACCCTGACACCTTCATGGAAGTTCTCCACCGTAAGGAGCTTCACCATACCGATCTCTCCTGTATGTGTTACATGAGTACCGCAGCAGGCGCAAAGATCCGCTCCCGGAAAGCGCACCAGACGCACCTTTCCTGTCAGTTCTTTTTTACTTCGATAAGGAAGCTGGTCCAGATCTTCTTTTTCCGGATAAAAAATCTCAACCGGAGTATTTTCCCATATTTTTCTGTTTGTTTCCGCCTCTATCTCCTCAAGCTGTTTTTTATCCAGAACACCGCTGAAATCAATGGTGATCACATCGCTGCTCATATGAAATCCTACATTGTCATAGCCATACTTTTCATGAACAAGGCCACTGACGATATGTTCGCCGGAATGCTGCTGCATCAGGTCAAATCTCCGCTCCCAGTCAATCTCCCCCATCAGCTCCGTTCCCGGTTCCAGAGGTTCTTCTGTATAATGAATCAACTCTCCTTCTGTCTCCTGAACGTCTTTTACCTGCACATCTCCCAGTGTACCAATGTCACAGGGCTGTCCTCCTCCTTCCGGATAAAAAGCACTCTGATCCAGCAGGATCTCATACCCTTTTTTCCCTTTTCTGCATTCCTTTACCTGTGCTGGAAATACTTTTATATAAACATCCTCATAATACAGTCTTCTTGTTTCTACCATAATCCTGACCTTCTTTCTGTTGTTTTTCAGGCATACTCCCTTCCCAAATTATTCCTTCTGCCTCATTCCGGTTCCTGCCTGTTTCCATTCTCCTGCTGAACATTATAGCACAGGCTATGTGTTGTGAACACCCTGCCAGAATATGCAAAAAGAGGTTATTTTTCACAGCACGCAAAAAGAGCGCCGGGATCCCTGGATCCCTGGCGCCCTTCTGCTGGGTATTTCTATATAATATTAAAAAGAAAGAGCATATTTTTCGACAGTGATCTCTGCCTCACCTTCTGCTGCAAAAGAAATTTCTTCTGCACTTTGAGGTGTATAAACAGTGAGAGTCGCTGTCTGGCTTCCATCGTTGATAAAGATTTCCAGACTGAATCTGTCCATCAGACAGCGGAGCGTAATCTCGCCGTCCACTGGTTTCACTGAAATCTCCCTTGTATGGATAAGATCATACTGAAGACCGCTATGACTCCGATCCAGAGACAGGATCTCTTTTTCCGGATCATAAGAAACTAAAGTATAATGTTCTGCATCCTGAGCTGTTTTCATGGAAAAACTCCTGAAGTTTCCGTCCACCTTAAGACGAACAGTCATATCAAGAACTCTTCCTGAAACTCCCTCCAGAGAAGTTTCCTGAGAAATTTTTACGTTTTCATGGAAGACTCTTTGTCCCCGGAAAGCTTCCAGTTCCCGTACCGGCTTCTGGATCATTTTTCCTTCCTTCAGAGAAAGCTCTCTCGGAGCCGTCAT